>JANPGQ010000199.1:0-10817 GCA_031423975.1 Cytophagales bacterium
AACAAAAAATAAGAAAAGCGACCCCTACTTACGTTTCCCGCTCGAAGTGGGCGTGTGGTACAGCGGAGCAACTTTGCAGCAAAATAGATACGTAGGAGGTTTGCAATATGATGCTCGTGGCAAGGGTTTCTTAGATTTTGGCAGTAGGCATTATTTAGATTTTATCATTCACGGACCCAACCGTTTTAATTTGCCAGCGGTGGGAAGTTATGACCAATATTCATTAAGTTATTCATATAAAAATCAATCAACCGTTACCCTTGGCGACTATGGTTTGCGGTTTAGTAATTTATTAGAATATGGACGGTTTGGCAGAGGGGCAAAATATGACCAGGAATTCAAACATTTGGGGTTTTCGGTATTTTATCTTCAACCCCGTTTCTTTCCTAATCAAAGAGATTCTTACGGAGGGAGACTTAATTTTAAAATAAACAATATTTCAAGAATTTAAGACGATTTTTATTCAAAGGATATAACTTTTGAAAACAACAACTTTACGACAAATTTTTATGGCATTTCTTCAAGGTTTGAGAATAAAGCCAAAAGTTTTTTATTAGAAACAGAACTCGCCGGAGGTATGGGCAATGGCAAAGTTGGTTACGGCGGATTTAACAGGTTGATTTTCAGAGTGGGGCGTTTGCAGGTCAATAGTAACTTCATGTATGCGGGCAAAGACTTCTACGGTTTTTTTAATAATAGCTGGTTAGCCGTAAACGGATTTACGTATTATTTATCCAGAAAAATCAATATTGGATTTAGCAATAATGTTACCCGCCTGAATCCGAGTTATGATGTTACGGTCATTAACAAATCTCCTTATTCATCAGGGAATATTGCGTTTTTGAATTATGAGTATAATACAAAAAACAGATTTACATTAAGTTATAACAATCAGGAAAGAGAGGACAGAGGCACGGTAAAAACTTTTCATTATAAAGAAACTTTTGGAAGGTTATCCTATAATTTGAATGCTCCAAAATTTACCCTTTGGTTTAATTCGCAGTATGGAACGGCTCAAAATTTATTGGTAAAATCTGATTCTTCAGTGAACAGACAATCCATTTCAAACACTATTCAGCCACAATTTAGAGTAGTTCCCTGGTTGTGGTTGGGGGGATATTTTGAATATCAAAGAACAAGTAAATTTTCGGATAATAATCGTTTGACTGATTTTTATTTCTACGGAGGTTCAGCCAGAATCAACATGGGCAAAAAATTCAATGCCAATTTTATGTATCGAAACAGTTATGCACCCGATGAATTGGTTGAAAGAAGAAGTTATTTAGATTTGGGCGTAACACTTGATTTAGACCGCCATATTTTTAGTATTCAAGGTGGCAGAACTTTCATTCCAAATTATGATAACACCGACCAAAATTCTCTCTTTTTCGTAGCAAAATATACCTTAAGAATTGGCGTACCCGTTGCTAAAAATCGCAATTTAGGCAGCATCAGAGGGCAAGTTTTGGGGCTTTCAGAAGACATTAAAAGAAACGGAGTATTAGTAAGATTGGGCGAACGTAAATTTTTGACCGACCCTTCTGGCAACTTTTATTTCAATAATTTATTGCCAGATAAATATTACGTAACGATGGAACGCTCAACGATGGGTGTAGGTGTGGTGGCGAATACCAAAATCCCGATGGAAGTAATTGTGAGGGCAGATAGTACCCAACAAGTAACCATTCCATTGACCAAAACGGGGGAAATTAAAGGTAAAATTGACTTTGTGGCAATTGAACAAATTGGCACGGTGGACATTCATAAAAATAAGCCTTTGGTATTGGTAAAAATGGTGAACGGTACGGAAAGTTATATTACACAGGTAAATAAAAATGATGAGTTTTCATTCAAGGAAATAAAACCCGACAAATGGAAAATAACGGCTTGGATTCCTGGCAAACAAGAACAGTTTGAAATCAGCAATTCAGAGGAAGCTATGGTTTTGGGGGCAAACCAAGTGAAGGAAATACAATTGGTGATAAAACCGATTGTACGTAAAATCAATTTTTCTCAGAAAACGTATAATTTGAGTTCCAAAAAATGAAATATATAACCATCATATTAATACTTTTTAGCCAAGTGAAAGCCTTTGCCCAAAACAACATGATGAACGTCAATGTGTCATTACCGACAATTGCTTTATTGGATATTGAATCAAACGGAGCGGTAAATCTGGGATTTCAAGGGCTTAGTGAAGCGGGTTCGGGTTTAGGAAATACTGCTTCCGACAATACCAAATGGCTCAACTTTACCTCCGCAGTGGGTATCGGAATTACCCGAAAAATAGTAGCCCAAATACAGTCTGGCGGAACACCTTCGGGCTATGGAATAAAATTAGAAACTGGTAATTATACAGGTAGTGGCATAGGTATTTTAGGCACGAGTTTAGGCAGTATTTATCTATCAAATGCTCCCATTCCTATTATTTCTAATATCGGAGGAGCTTACACGGGCAATAGCATTGGGAGTGGATATAATCTAAAATTTTCCTTAGATATTTTCAATTTTGGAATGTTGCGGGCTGGGTCAAATACGTTTACAATCGTTTATACTTTAATGGACAATTAGATGAAAAATTTATTACTTACAATCATTATCATGGGATTTTCAATGGTAAAATCTTTGGCTCAAACCGCTTCCGTTAATGTTACGGGCAATTGGTCAAGTTTCATCCCTTCCGCTTCCATCACCGAAGCGGGAAATAATTATAATGTGAACTTAACCAGTTTGTCCAACCAAGCCTATTTAGACATTGCTAATACCAATACAAATGCCAGCTGGTCAGTTAGTGTAAGTTTGCAGATGCCCATGAGTGGTGGCTTGGAACTTTACATTCGCAAAACGGGCGATGGAATTGGTACAACTGGCGGCAGTATTATGCCCACAGGAACAAACCCTTATATTCAACTATCTACTATGCCACAATTGTTTTTTCAAGGTGTAAAAAATATTACAAACATTCCAATTCAATGCGAGATTAGGGGTTTGTCTGTTACAGCACCCGCCACAACCTACTCAATTTCAGTAATTTATACAATTACAGCTTTATAAAAATGGTTTTATAATGGAGTAAATTTTATTGTATTCAGCATTGCAAAAGATAGGTGCAAATGAGGTCTGAATACAAATTGAACGTGAACCTTAAACGGTTATATTGGCTATATATATTAGCATTGGTCAACGGCGAGAGGCTTCTTCTTGCCGTTCCTTTTTTTGACAGAGTATCACAACTTTATTTTCCAAAATAAAATCATTGTCAAATATCCGAACATCGAATGACGAATATCGAAAAACGTTATTTCCGCATATCCTCTGGCAAAACCTTCTTCTTTGAAATCGTAATGTACGTTCCCACCATTATCATTCTATAAGCCGCAGGGGTAATTTCTGTACGGGTTTTCCCATCTGCTGAATAACGATAATTATAGACATTTTTTGTACCTAAAATATTATCAACCGATAAGTAAATTACCATAAAATTGCCTTTAATATTGGTCAAATAATTTATCCAAACACTGGTATTATGTACATCTGGCGTGCGTTCTGCAAGGAAATTGGGATTATTGGGGTTGTAATACGGACGACCGCTGGTGTATGAGTACGTTCCCGAAATGGTCATCATGGGTTTGGCGATAAAGTGCTTGTAAACTACGTTCAAATTGTGGTTTGATACAAAAGTGGGTTGGGCTTCGGTTACATAATTTCCAAACAATCTTTTTGAATCACAATAGCTATAATTCACCCACAAATCTCCATTTTTCACCGTTTTACTATCACGGAAAAATACATCAATGCCCTGTGCAAAACCATAGCCAGAATTATCAGTTTTACCATTCGGAAAACGTTGTGGGTCAGCATCAAAATATCCTATTCTGTCGGGATATTCCCTTACTAAATTATCGTAGTTTTTATAGTAACCTTCCACCCGAAAAGTTCGCTTATTTTTAATGATTTGGTAATTCAAAACGGCATGGGTTGCATTCTCATATTGTAGGGCTTTGTTGTAGAAATAATAGCGATAATCGGGTGTTTGGTAGAATTTTCCACCTGCCGCTGATACTTGCGAATATTGTCCAGTTTTATAAGCCAACGAAAATCTTGGAGCAACATTAAAACCATCTGCCAAAGACGAATATTCGCCCCGAACGCCTACCCTTCCTGCCAATTTGCGAGTGATGTAAAATTCAGATTCCGAGAACAACGCTCCGTAACTATCCGTCAAGGAATAATTATATTTTTGAGCTTCTTGCATTGCTGTTTTGTCAAGCATCAAATCATACTGGGCAAAGTGTCCTTCTGTACCAAAAAGGATGTTATTATTTCCTTCAAAAGAGCGGGTAATCGTTGTCCGACCTTGCGTGCGTTGCTCGGTTTTACCCATGCCCAACGCTCCAACTTTGGCATCATCATTATTATATGAATACGATGCTCCCGATTTCAATACCCATTTTGCTTCCGAATCCAAGGCGTTTTGGTAAGTACTGGTAATCAGAAGGTTATTGTTTTTAATACTGTATTCTGTCAAAGCATTATTGTTAGTTTGGTCATGAAATCTCAAACCTGAAGCACTCTTCCCGTAAATAGCATCCAATTTAAAATTACTTCCAGCCGATGGTTTCAGACGGTAAGAGGTAGAAATATTTAATTGTTCGGGAATTTTCACCCAATCAATATTTTGTGGATAAACCGCAAACAAAGGCGTGAGATTATTATAGGCAATTGTGCCATTAATTGAATGATTATCAGTCAATTGTGTGTATCCTGCTGATAATTGAGCAAAATTTGCATTAATCACATAGCCCGATTCCGTGGCTAAATCAGTAGTATTCATTTGCAAAACTGCCGACAATGCCTGACCATATTGAGCCGAATAACCACCCGTAGAAAAGGCAGAACCTTTAAACTGAAAAGGGGCAAAACGTGAGCGAGAAGCCACATCGGGTGAAGGTGAATTGTAGGCATTTTGAACCGTTAATCCATCAATCAAAATCTTGGATTCCTGAGCCGAACCGCCCCGCACGAACATACCCGTACTCTCGCCGTTGCGTTGTGAACCTGGCGTAAGGAGCGTCATGGTTTGCGTAATATCCGCTCCACCGCCCGCAGTCGTAACAATATCAATGGGTTTTATCAAGGTAGTTTTCTTTTCATCCGAAGCCTCAAAAGTACCCGCCGTAACCGTTACAGTATTCAATTCATTAGCAGATTCTTTCATTTTCAAGGTCAATTCCAAAAGCCCACCTTTCAACATAACTTTCTGATTATAAGCCTCATAACCCACAAAAGAGCAAGTCATAGTTTGTTCTCCCTTTTCAGAAGTTTTGAATTGAAAATTTCCATCCCCATCGGCAGTTGCCCCGTCATACGAGCCTTTCAAAGACACATTTGCTCCTGGCAAACCTTGCCCTTTTTCATCAACCACTCTCCCTTTCAAAGTTGATTGAGCAAATGATTTTGAGCATATTAATACGAAAAATAGGACGAGTAAATTGGTAATCGTTTTCATCAGAGTATTTGTTTTGTTAATTATGATTCAAAACAACTATACTTATACGTTTTTAAGAATTTATTTCCGATGAACAACGTGTTTTTGAGAGTGAATTAAGTATTTTTAGGAATGTCTGAATATACCATAAATAGTCTAAAAGTCTAATTCCCCAAAATCTAATCCCCTAATACCCAACGCCTAAATCCAAAATTCTCAAACTTTCAAAAATTATTGAAAATACATGAAAAAAAAATTGATTTTGTATTTTACATATATTACATTTGTTTTGTATTTAAAGAATAGATGTAACCACTCCGCCAAGGACAAAAAATGCAATTCCACTCTGGAATATCCGCTCACGTTTTTTTTGTTACAATCATCTATCTTTTTAATGTAATTCAAAACGAATTATCAAACGCATAGCCCAGAATTCCTTACGCTCGGTTTTATTCGTTCAATTCATTTGACATCAAAATCCTTACCTTGTACTCAAAACTATCATCCTCTATTTAGGCGAATTAGTCTATCCGTACAGGTTTTTCATAACCACTACCAGCCCATAAAGTATTTTCCCAACACACTAAATAGTACTAAAAATCATTTTTATTTAATCCTAAGTATAGCTATGCTCAGGGCGGTAAATAAAAAAAATTCTTTGAAATCAACATTTGGCAATCAATTTGTACTGTCATTGTTAACGAATGCTTTGTCATTTACCCATTAAAATTTAAGTTTCTAAAATAATAACCCTTACTCATCATGAAAAAATTATTCCCACTAACACAACTAATCCTTGTTTTTCTATTTTTCTGTGCCTCCACTTTTGGGCAGGGCATTAAAGGCAAAGTAATTGATGCCGATATTAAAGAAGGTATTGTAGGAGCAACCGTCTCAATTGAAAACTCTTCTTATAGTACCTCTACTGACTTGCAGGGCAATTATTCTCTCAAAATTCCCAAAGGCGACTACAAACTCATTATCAATTTCTCGGGTTACGAAAAGAAGGTTATCCCTATCGTTGTTCCTGCCACGGCAATCATTACAATGCCCGATATTTCGATGACGGAAGCCACTGCCGCAACCGAAGACGAAGTATTGGTATTAGTAGGTAGCCGTGCCACCGAAGGACGTACTAAAAACGAATCAGCCACACCCATCGACGTAGTAACCGCCGAGCAATTAACGGCTTTCGGGCAAATGGATTTGAATCAAGTGCTTCACTTTTTAGTGCCTTCATTCAATTCTAATCGTCAATCGGGTTCAGATATTGCCGACCACATCGACCCAACATCCCTCAGAGGTTTAGGTCCTGACCAAACCTTGGTTTTGGTAAATGGAAAACGTTATCACCAAACTGCCTTGATTGGTACATTCGGAACTCGTGGACGGGGAAATACTGGTACAGACTTAAACACTATTCCAATTGCTTCTATCGACCACATCGAAATCTTGCGTGATGGTGCTGCCGCTCAATACGGTTCGGATGCCATTGCGGGGGTAATCAACGTGGTGTTGAAATCAAGCACTACGGGAACAACGGGTTATATTCACTCGGGACTTTACGGAAAAGGTGATGGATTGATGTTGAATGGTGGTTTAAACTATGGTTTAAAAATTGGCGAAAAAGGTTTTTTCAATATTACAGGTGAGATTTTGTCAAAAGCAAAAACATTTCGCCCAGCCGATACTGAATTTCTTGATAGCAATCCAAGAGCTTTATTTGGCGATGCTTCATACACCAATAGTAGTATTTATGTAAACTCAGAAATTGCGTTGAGCGAAAAGACGAAATTCTATACTACGGGTGGGCTTAATTTCCGTTCAACCGATGCCCAAGGCTTTACGGTAGATGCCAATAGTGATAGAAATATTAAATCTGTTTTTGCCAACGGTTATGAGCCTCGTATTGGCTCAAATATATTCGATGGAAATCTTACAGCGGGCATCAAAGGCAAATTTGGGGCTTGGGATTTTGATTTTTATAATACATACGGCACTAACAATATTGCTCTTAAAACGCTGAATACCATTAATCCTTCGCAGATACTGAGTACCACTATTAAGAATCAAACCAATTTTGATGCAGGTAGTTATAATTTATCGCAAAACACTACTGGCTTAAGTTTTACTAAGGGTTTTCCAGACCTTTTATCGGGCATAAACTTATCGTTGGGTTCTGAATATCGAATTGATAGCTACGGAATTGTGGCGGGTGAAGAAGCTTCATGGAAGCGTTATGGCACAGATGAAAGTATTGCGGGTGGCGCTCAAAATTTCCCTGGTATCAACCCCAATAACGCCATTAAAGCGAGTCGTACAAACTTTGGTATTTATGGTGATTTAGAGGTTAATGTTACTAATTCATGGCTCATAGCTACTGCCCTTCGTTACGAAAATTACAGTGATTTTGGCGGAACATTAAACGGTAAAATTGCCTCTCGTATCAAGGTAAATGACATCCTTTCTTTGAGAGGTTCATTGAGTTCGGGTTTTAGAGCTCCATCATTGGCACAGGTTTATTTTAGCTCAACCATCAATGATGTTGTTTTGGAAGAAGGTAGCACAAAACCTATTTACGAAGAACGTTTATTGGCAAGAAATAATAGCCCAATTACAAAAGCATTAGGAATTCCTTCGTTGAAACAAGAAACCTCATTGAGTGGTAGTTTGGGTTTTGTGTTACAACCTTCCAAAGAATTTTCATTGTCGGTGGATGCCTATCAAGTGAGCGTGAAAGACCGTATTGTACTCACGGGTGAGTTTTCTGCCAATGATAAAGGACTTGAAGCAACTTTTAATAGTTTGGGGGTGATTGCCGCTCAGTTTTTTGCGAATGCTCTTGATACTAAAACATTAGGAATTGACGTGATAGGAAATTATACCACAAAAATTGGGGAAGGCTCACTAACCTCTTCAATTGGTTTTAATTATAATGATTTAACGATTGAAAAAGTAAAAACAACGCCAGAATTGGCGGGCAGAGAAGAAAGTTTCTTGGGAAGAAGAGAGCGTTCGTTGATTACTTATACTGCTCCAAAGTTTAAGTATCACGCCATTTTTGATTATAAATTGCATAAAACATCGGTGGGTGTGCGTTTTTCAGGTTTTTCTTCGATGGATTTAGTGGATTATAATTCAATCAATACTGCACTCAACCATTATGACGGCAAGTTTACAACTGATTTAATGGCAGGGTATCAAATTACCGAGAATGTAAAAATTTCATTGAATGGTTCTAACATTTTTAATGTATATCCTACCAAACAAAAACCAGCCGACACTGAAACAGGTGGTATGTACGAAGCCGTTCAGATGGGTTTTGGAGGAAGTTTTTATTCACTTCGTTTGAAGTTGAAGTTTTAAAAACCAAAAGAAAATTAACCCTAGTTTAAAACAAAATTATGAACCTTAAAACCGTTCATTTCCCATTATAAAAACCGTGTACCGTTTACTTTTTTATCCTGTACCGAAAAATTAAATCTTATGAAAAAGTATCTCTTAATTCTTTGTTTCATCATCATTGCCCATATTTCCGAAGCACAACGTTGGTCTTCGGCATTTATTGGGAAGCCCTCCGCTCGGGCTGTTTATGCCTCTAATGTGGCTAAAGCAATTCAAAATGCTTGGGAAAATGAATTTACCACAAAAGATAAAAAAGATGCTTTATTGGATGAAATTGTCTTCGGGACAAGTTCAGATTTTAAAGTTAGGCAAGATATTACTGATAATTCCGATAAAACTATTACCAGTAATATTGACGAAATAGAAGAAGCAACGGGCATTGTTGAGATAGCAAAAGACCCTATCAAGAAAAGAAAAGAGATGGTAATTGATGGCAAAACGGTAGTGGTTGAAATGAATACTGCCCCTGTTATAGTGGATGAAAATGCCGAACCTGATACCATTTATGCCATACCAGAAACCCCAGCCATATTTACGGGCGGGCAAAATGCGATGAAACAGTTTTTCTCGAAAAACATTTTAATGCCCGAAGGAAACGGAACGCTGGTAAAAGGGAAAGTTTTTGTGAGATTTATGGTCAATAAAAATGGACAACTTTCCAGAATTTATTTAGTAAAAGGCCTAACAGAAGCCTGTAATAAAGAAGCCCTAAGAGTGATAAAAATGATGCCCCATTGGATAGCTGCTAAGGAAGACGGCGAAATTGTAAATTCATGGCATATATTACCGATATATTTTGAAATTGAATAAAAGACGTTGAATTAAACCCCAGTGTGAAAACACTTTTAAAGTCCTTACTTTAGAAACTTTATTGATTTACAACCCTCTTGATATTCAGGAGGGTTTGTTTTTTTAAGTATAACCACTCATTTTTCCCTACATTTGTCAGAACTAAACAAAATTTACTAAATTTGAGTTAAGTATCAACTAATACTTCTTGTTATTATTATTACTTCTTTTTCAATTAAATCCTTTTCTAATTTTCACAAAACTCATTTTCATGAACAAATTTTCCAAATTTTTATTACTAACCCTAATTTTTTCGGTGAGTAGTATCTCGCTTTTTGCACAAGGCATAAAAGGAATCGTAAAAGATATTGCTACTGGACAAGGAATTCCAGGGGCTTCGGTAGTCGTTGAAGGTCGTTCTTCGGGAACTGCCACTGACGGAAACGGTGCTTTTACTTTACGTTTAACACCTGGTACTTACCGTATCAAGGTATCGTCAGTTGGTTATGAAACAAAAAGTTCTGAATCAATTAACGTTTCAGGAACTGAATTTACTACTCAAGATATTTCCGTATCTGAAAGCACTTCAACGCTTCAAGAAATCGCCGTGATTGGTTCTCGTTCAGCAACGGCTCGGACAAACATCCAAACCGCTACGCCTGTAGATGTTATCAATACAAAGGAATTAAAGTCTTTCGGACAAGTTGATGTTGGACAAATCTTGAACTTTGTGGCTCCTTCATTTAGTTCAAACCGTCAGACAGTTACTGACGGAACTGACCACATCGACCCTGCCTCATTGCGTGGTTTAGGTCCTGACCAAGTGTTGGTTTTGTTAAACGGAAAACGTCGTCATAATACTGCCCTTGTCAATATCAACGGTTCAGTTGGTCGTGGTTCAGTGGGTACAGATATGAACGTAATTCCCGTTGCCGCCATTGAACGCATTGAAGTTTTGCGTGATGGTGCTGCCGCTCAGTACGGTTCAGATGCCATTGCGGGTGTTATCAACATCGTTTTGAAAAAAGGATATACAGGCACAACCGCTTCGTTGACGTATGGTTCAAACGTGACAACGCTTAATTATACGGCTCCAGTTTTGGGAAGTACAACGCCAAAGAGTTACAGCAAAAGC
>JANPGQ010000200.1:0-4938 GCA_031423975.1 Cytophagales bacterium
CCATAACTATATCGGAATATTTTCGTAATGCTTTGAAAAGGAAGGACTTAGATTTATTAGAACGATTAGCGACATTTAATCTCAAACTAAATCCCGTAGAGGCTGGGCGACAGAATGAGCGTTATCGAATGGAGTTTTATAAGTCCATAAACAACACGGCTAAATATTTGGAAACCGCTCAAAATTTGGCGGATAAATATTTGATGAATGTCTCAAAAGAGGAATTGACCAAACAAAATCATGCTCATTTTCAGGAATTTATGTTACCCTACCGTACAGGAAAAGAGGATTCGGTAAAGATTGGAACAGTACGTTTTGAGGCTATGAAAAAATTGCATAGCCGCTACGCAAGCATCAATTTCGCTTCTGATTTGGACGGTTTGGCGGATGAATTTTATCGAAATGTTGCAGATAAAACAGTTTTACAAAAAGCCCTTATTTGGTCAAAAAAAGCCAATGAAATAGATGAAACACCCGATTATTGGAATACCTACGCACATTTATTGTACAAAATGGGCATCAAATCCGAAGCCATTGTTGCCGAAGAAAAAGCCTTAGCATTAGCCAAAATCCGTAAGGGTTTGACCTTTAAATATGAGGAAGAATTGGGGAAAATGAAGGCAGGGAAGTTATAAGGTTTAATATTTCAAAAAACAGTATATTTGTTCATAAATAGAAATATCATGACAACAGTTATTGCCAAAGGGAAAATAGACAAAAATGGTGTTTTAAGAATAAAACATCCTGCCTTTACCTTGAATAAGGAAATAGAGGTAACGATTACTTTCGAAGAAGAAAAATTAAATAAATATGATTTCTCTGACCTTGCAGGGAAATTGTCTTGGAAAGGAGATGCCCTTGCATTTCAAAAAACTTTAAGAAATGAATGGTAATCGAATTTTGTTAGATACAAATGCTATTGCAGCACTTCTACAAGGTAATTTAGGTTTAGTTGAATTACTCAAATCGGCTGAATGGATTGGAATTTCTGTAATTAGTGAAATAGAATTCCTTGCTAATCCTGCCTTAAATGAAGAAGATAAGGTTCTTTTTAAAAACTTTATTAATCGAATAGATGTCATAGATTTAAACCATCTTGATACAGTTTTATTAACGTTAATTTTAGAAGTTAGGAAGAAAAGTAAAATCAAACTACCTGATGCAATTATTGCAGCAACTGCAATTCATAATAATGCAAAGATTATTACTTCTGACGAGGGGTTCAGAAAAGTAGCAAGATTAAAAGTAATAGAATTTTAATTGTAAATCATAAATGAAAATACTAATAACAGGCGGAGCGGGCTTCGTTGGTTCGGCACTTGCCATTAACCTCAAAACCAATTATCCACAATACGAAGTTATCTGTTTGGATAACCTCAAACGTAAAGGTTCAGAACTCAATTTGCCTCGTTTGGCGAAAGTTGGGGCTGTTTTTGTACATGGTGATATTCGGAATAAAGAAGATTTTGATGCACTTCCAAAAGTGGATTTTGTCATTGAAGCATCGGCAGAACCATCCGTTTTGGCAGGGTTGGACGGTACGCCAGATTATCTGATTAATACCAATTTAATGGGTACAATCAACTGTTTGAATTATACCAAAAAGTGTGGTGCAGCCTTTATTTTCCTTTCTACGAGCCGTATTTATCCTATCAAAGCCATTGAAAAATTGAACTTTGAGGAAGTCGAAACTCGCTTTGTACTGTCTGAAAATCAGCCCGTCAGAGGAGTTTCTGCCAAAGGAATTGCCGAAAATTTCCCCTTAGACGGAGCAAGGTCATTGTACGGAGCAACCAAATTGGCTTCGGAATTAATGATTCATGAATACAACGAATTTTATGGCATGAAAACTGTAATCAACCGTTGTGGCGTGCTGACTGGTCCTTGGCAAATGGGGAAAATCGACCAAGGCGTAATGGTGCTTTGGGTGGCAAAACATTTCTGGGAACAAAAATTAGCCTACATCGGCTACGGAGGGTCGGGCAGACAAACTCGTGATATGCTTCACGTAAAAGATTTATACAAACTGGTTGATTATCAGCTACATAACATTGATATAGTAAACGGCGAAATCCTAAATGTAGGTGGAGGCGTAGAAGTAAGTGCTTCTTTACAGGAACTTACTAAAATTTGTCAGGAAGTTACGGGTAAGACTATCCCCATCAGTCAGATAGCCGAAAACCGTGCGGCAGATATTCGTTTGTATGTTACCGACAATAGCAAAGTTATGGCTCTAACAGGCTGGAAACCAGAGACATCCATAAAGCAAATCGTTACGGAAATCACCGAATGGATTGCAGAGAATGAAGAGGCTTTGGCGTATGTTTTGAAGTAACTGTACCACGGCAATCCTTTGCCTTGAAAGGAACTCATATACGGCAAGGATTGCCGTGGTACGTTTTATGTTAAATAATTGACCCTCAACAATTAACGTAAACATTTATTCAGTATATTCGTTCTGTTAAACACAAACCCGCCAACAGATTATGAAAAAACTCTTACTCATTCTTTTATTATCACCCTTGTTGACCACCGCCCAAATACAGGTGGTTACCAGTTTTGGGTATGCCGTTGAAGGCGGATTTAATAGAAATCCAAGTTTTGCGGGTTCGAGCATGGAAATGAGTTTGCGAAAACATATTTCCGAAAAAGTTAGAATCACCGCCACCACGGGGGCTTATGATATGCGAACAGCATTAGTTGCGGTTTCAAACGTTGATTATTCCTCAAAACTTTACGGATATTCTTACAAAACCATCGTTCCCGTAACGGTGGGAGGTGAATATTATTTATTTAGTAAATCATTATTCAAGCCTTTTGTGGGACTTGAAACAGGTGTTTTTTATACGGATAGACAATTAAATATCAATGAAACATATCGCTCTTACGCCTCTTCGGTGGCAACTTGTAATAGCCTAAATTGGGGGTTTTCACCAAGTATTGGCTTGCATATCCAAGAATCTGCCGATAGATTAGGCATCTTTGTAAAAGTAAAATATACAGGAATGACCGCCTCAAATTGTGCTGGATATGCGGATTTGATTGGCGTAAGCGGAGGGCTAACGTTTAAGTTTGGCAAAAAAATAAACTGGCGACCACCCGTTATCGAAGTGCCAGAAACAACGCCTTACTATGAGCCTAAGGGTTCAAAGTGAACAGAAAACGCATTATTACGGATAAAAAGGAAATGGCCTTAGAGTTGTTTCCTTTTTTGTTTTTAACATTTGATAGTATAATTTTTCGCACTTGTTGTTGTTTTCCCAAGTAGCTACCGTGTGATTTGATGGTAAAATATCAACAAAAATAAAAGAAAGATTGGTGCAATCTGCAAATGAAGGTAATGAAAAGAAGACCGCAAATAAATGGTTTGAAACGCAAGACCAATTAACGTATTGGCGATATTTGAACAGCCTAAAATTATTTGAGGATAGCTTTCAGACAAAGGAAGATTACCATTGATTAAGAAGGATATTATTCCAGTAATACAATTTTCATCCTCATGGGCAAATCTATTAATTTTTGCTTACAATTTTGAATTCAAAAGCGGCTCAGTATTATTTTGAATTAATTTCCACGACTTCATGCGAGGGGACAAATCGTTGTTTGAAATAGAACAATTACCCATCAAAGAAAACTCATAAAAGTAGTAAAACCCTTTATCAAACTTTTAGAAAAAAATACTTTCTCTAAAATCAAAAGATTCCAATCGAAAACGCAAGTATTTGAGGATGAGACACATGAGTTGTTTTTGGGTTTTTTATGGTTTGTTGGCGGCGGAGCGTGTGGAGGTATTGGGTGGGCAAACAACAAAGAAGCCTTAAATCGTGTGATTTAAGGCTTTTTGCTCCCTCTCCTGGGGAAAATACCTCTCTGATAATCAGTTAGTTACGAGATAGTGGTAAAACAAATGGTAAAACAATTACAAAATGGGTTTGTAGTTGTTTTGAGCCTTCAATGCGTACTTATCCAATGCTTTTAAATCTCTTTTTTAATTCCTCAATGCGTTCTATTAATTCTGAGAATGATAAACTCTCTCCGTAAAGCATTGAACCTTGCATGATTTCATAATCTTTTTGCCATTCGTCTGTGATTTCAGAGGGTGGAATGGGGTTGATTTTTTGTGGAACGTGATTATCATAATCAATGCCTCGGATGGGTGTAAATAATCTCCGATGGGCAACGATGTCTTGATAAAGTTTAGAATCAGTAAGTGCTTTTTCTGCAAATTCAGTGTCCATCAAACGCTCAATGTCGTACAGATGTCGAGTCAGTCTTTCCACACGTATTTTATCTATTGGTTTCTGAAATTCTTCGTGAAGTAGAAAAACCTTTTCCAAAAATGTTCTCTCAGGATTAACCGTTGGAATTAAAATGGATGAATCCGCAAAAGGTTGATCAGGATAATTTTCAGCTATAATCGAACTAAACGATTTGACGGTGTTAGGTTCAATCAAAGAACGACTACCAATCTCGACTAAAACCTTTGGCTTAATGTAAGATGAAGTAGATAATACCGTTGGGTAGTATATTTCAATAATCAGTGGGTCTTGGTCGGTATCTTTTACCTCTGCCAAACGAACTTCAACACCCTCAAATCCCGCTTCTTGGAATTTTTCTTTGAGTATTGGAAAAAACGTCTCTGAGACATACGAGAAGGACGATTTACGAAGTTTTTTGATTTGAGAAATGGTCATTTCATCAGCATAGCCCAAGAATTTTCTATCAAGAGCCAAGTCAATATCTTCCGAAAACCGATTAATCAACCCCCATGCTTTACTCAAAGACGTGCCGCCTTTGAAAACCAAACTATTTGCACAATCCATCTCAAAAATCAGGCGTAAAGTTTGAACAACCCACCAATCTTTTTCAATGGCATCAGTAGGTAATTTTAAGGTCTTACTGAGTGCTAAAAGGATATTTGTTTTTCTTATTTTGGGC
>JANPGQ010000201.1:0-3827 GCA_031423975.1 Cytophagales bacterium
GTGTTGGTTTGTCCCAAAAATTTCAATAATCAAATTATCCTAATAAAGTTTAATGAGTTTTTTTAATTAAAAAAATGATTTTATAACGTTATCCTGTGGAGCTTCTATGTACCAAAATTTACTATAGATTTTATTGGTACACCGATATTGAAAGTATATCATTGAAAGTATTGTTTTTGATGAAAAGGGAAATTATTTAATGCTATATTTAAGTATTAAATGCTAAATATCCATTCGTAGTCTTTACCATTTAATAAAATTCTTAATAAAACATTAGGGATTACATGAGAAATGCTTAGGTTTGTTGGTAGAATTGTTGTCGAATTTCAACGACACAAAAAGTACGACAGCCAGAAAGTACAACAAGAATAGTACAACAAACAATTGGCAGAGTACCAAACAATACAAAAAGTACGACAAAACTTTCGTATATTATAGAGTTGGTGGCAAGCATAAAAAAAACTGCACCTGTGGACACTTGGACAACAATTTCGGGTAACACTTTTAAGGTTAATTTATCATATTCGACAGTATTTAGAATAAAAATTCTAAACATGAAAATAAGTTTAATAATTCTGGCATTTTGCATGACCTTACAACTTTCCGCTCAAAAGTTAGATTCTCTAAAAAGGAGAAGCATATTGGCACAAGTAGGAATTAGCCAAAATACATTTAGAGATGGGGTATTCTCCCCATTACTTTATTCGGGTTTAGGCTTCGTGGTTTTTACAAACTACCAAACCGAAAATAGTAAGCAAATTAATCGTTTTTCAATAAAAGGTAGTACGGTAAATACTATCAATACTTTTTCAAATAAAGCTATTCAGTCTAATATTTCGCTAACTTACGGTTATTTCCACAAATTCCGTAAACATTACGCTTGGTGGTGGGGCTTTTTATCAAAAACACAGTTATCTTACCGAAAATTTGATGCAGCAATAAGTATAGGTGGCGAAGGTCAAAATGCGGATATTTTTTCAACCTTAAATCCAACCCTACGATTTCAGTCAAATAGCTATAAATGGGGTAAAATTTCGTTAGAATTAGGTATTCCTATTATAGGAGTGGCTGCCGCTCGTAAAATGTATAATTCTAATTCTAATCCAGATATAATTTGGCAAAGTGTGGGTGAGAGCAATTCTCACTTAGTGCTTAAAACAATAGAATTGATTAGTTTTTCGGAATTAAAGCAAATTGATGTTTCAGTATTATATCAATATCCGATTAACGGCAAAACAGTTTTATCGGCAACTTATTTACTTAGTGGTTATCAATACAATCACTTGATTAACAGTAGCAATGCAATAAACACATCATTAGCGTTAGGTATATGTTTTATGTTTAAAAATTAGGCATATGAATTTCAAGGCTTTTCTACTTTTAATAATTGTAAGTATATTTTCGTTATACTCGTGTAATAATGTAGCATTTTCGCCTGACCCAAAATCAGACCCAGTAAGCGTTTACGAATATTTCATTCAAGATTTCAAAAATAACTATGCACTTTTTGAATTGAAGGGGATAACATCGGATACTTTTGGAAATCATTTGAGACAATCTGTTTCTTTAAAATCGACAGATAGTGAATTGTTTAAAATTATCAGTCAACAAGCCCGAACAGTACACGACGGACACGTAACTGTAAAATCCCCATTTGCCATAAGTGGATATGATTTTTGGCAGAGCGTTCCTGAAAATGGACCAGTAAATATTACTAATTACATCAATGTGGGTTCGCTGGGAGTGATTCAATACAGAACGATGAAAGAACCTACAATAGGCTATATTTTCATTCCGAGTTTTGAAGGAACAAAAAGTGATTTTGAAACAATTGATAACGCCCTCGACAAACTTTCTGACAAAAAAGGCTTGATTATTGATGTTCGTTCAAATGGTGGCGGACAGACGCAAAATGCAGAAATTGTCGCTTCTCGTTTTGCGGAGAAAAGAGTGGTTTATGGAAAAACAAGTGCGAAAATAGGCACTAATAAAAATGATTTTTCAGCTTGGGAAGAAATAATAGTTGAGCCTCTTGGGAAAAGCCAGTGGCTAAAACCTGTGATTATCTTAACAAACAGAAGATGTTTTAGTTCAGCAGAACTATTTTTAATGATTATGCAAAATTTTTCAAATGTACGAATCGTTGGAGATACAACTGGTGGTGGTATTGGTTCACCCGTAGGTCGTGAACTACCCAATGGCTGGGTATATAGGTTATCTACACACCGTTTTGTACGTCCAGATGATTCTACACCAGAGGGAAAAGGAATAATTCCTAATTTCAAAGTTTGGACAACAAATAAGGACATTACGGACGGTAGAGATAGAATTTTAGAGAAGGCAATTGAGCTGTTGAAATAAATCAATTTTCTATCAACAGTATTCGCTCGTAGAGATACCATCAGACAAAAAATGCCTGCCACCAACATACAGGTTTGTCAAAAATGGGGAATCCAAGATTTTACGTCTTTATTTCTCCAACTTTCGGGTCTTGATAAAATTCCTAACCGTCAAACGATTCACGTCCAAGATACGAGCGATGGCGGAGACGGCCACTTGCTTATCTAACAACTTTCTTATGTCTTCTTCTTTGCCCGTTAATTTCACTTTCTTGTTCTGAGTGCCAATCGGTTGCAAGTCCCTTATTGGGCCAAAAATTACATAGCACACTGTAAGTCGCTGACTATTAGCAACTTACAGGGTGAAATTTTTAGGCTGCCTTTCTATATTTCCACGCCCTTATTTTATCAATATCAAAGCGTAAGTTGTTGTTATTCAGTAGTTTAGTGAAATCATATTCGCCCATCATGTTCACATGGTGCCAAACTACCGCTGTAGAGTTCTTAATGACCGCCATAATTTCTTCCAATTCTTCCTGAGACTGTACTTTTGTGAGCATTTCCGAGAGGTACATATAATTCCACAAAACTATGGCGTTTTGCAGCAATAATCTGCATTGGATAATCTTTTCTTGCTCCTCTTTTGTGGCAACTTGAAACTCCTGATTATTGCTAAAAAATACCGCTTTGGCAAAGCGATTCATCAATTCAATATGGCTCAACATCTTCTCAATCGACTGACGAAAGTTAAGGTCGTCATAATATTTGAGGATAAAAGAACTCTTGATAATCTTACCAAATTCCTTCATGGCTCTTTGCAATGGATTTTGTTGTGAGTAGGAATTTAACCGCTTCAAAACCTGTTCTGCGGTGGTTTTGCCCAATTTTAACGATGCCATTACTCGGAGAATATCATCCCAATGTTTCTCAATCAAGGCAGTATTAATGGTATGGTCGGGGATCAATTTATAGTCTAATTCGGCATATTCTTTCTTGCTTTTGAACCCATATAATTGCTGAGAACCAAGGTCTTTGATTCTTGGAGCAAAGAAAACACCCAATAGGTGCATCATGCCAAAAACCACTTCGGTTGAGCCGTGTGTATCAGTCGAATGAATGGTACTTTTGATTACAGGATTATTCAAGTGCATATCTACCATACTGACCGCCTCCCGTGCGGATGCTACAATTACTGTCGCATAAAACATCGCAAAACGTTCATCGACTGCCGTGTTTGCCACCGATGCTTTGTCAAAGCCAGGATATTTGTACGAGAAGGCAGCGTTGAGCGAGTTCTTTTTGTTCAAAATCTTTTGCCCATCGCTGGCAGTATGTAGTTCGTTAGGGTCATTTCTGTGGATTTCTGGTAAATCTAAACCGTTTTTCATTTTAATAATGGCATCGTTAGCATCTTTGAGAGCCTGTAATGACAAGTACCAATCACTTGTATTTTGGAGCGTTGAAACTTGAATTCCTTTGGAGATATTA
>JANPGQ010000202.1:0-2664 GCA_031423975.1 Cytophagales bacterium
ATAAATCTTTTTCAGTAATATCCGTATAAACATTCAAAATTACTTCGCCTTTATTTTCATAAATAACGGCTAATGTTCCGCCTTTTGTCCAAGATAATAAGGGCGTATTGTAGTCAATAGATTGATTGAGGGTTTTATATCCCGAAGACAAAATGGTTACTTTATGCTTCGTTTTCAAGTCCATCACTTCTACACTGGACTTGCCCAATTCGTTTTTAGAAATCGCCAAAAATGCCCCATCTGGACTAATTTTGAATTTATTTATCCTTTCGGCACTGTTAAATTTTACCTCCGCAATTTTTGAATCATAATTTGGAGCAATGTATGAAGCACTGGTATTTTCAGCCATCACGGTGTAATATTCACGCCATTCTTTCAAAAATTTACTGAACGGCATTCCAATGGTACTTGAAATAGAGGTCTGTTCATTGCGGATAATCCGAGTGAGATTCAAGATGTTTGAAATGTTATCCTTTCCGTATTTATTCACGATATGCTATACGGAGGAAGTATCAAAGAATCTCTTCAAAACTCCCTACTATTGAGCGTGCCAGACTGGTTTATGAATGGCATAACGGCTTATATATCAGAAGGTTGGAGTACGGAGATGGACTCATATATGCGTGATGCCATTTTGAATAAATACCTAAAAAGACCTTCTCTGACTTCGGGCAAAGAGTCGGCTTTGGTGGGACAATCTATTTGGAATTTTGTGGCTGAAAAATACGGAAAGGATAACATTTCAAACATCTTGAATCTCACTCGGATTATCCGCAATGAACAGACCTCTATTTCAAGTACCATTGGAATGCCGTTCAGTAAATTTTTGAAAGAATGGCGTGAATACTACACCGTGATGGCTGAAAATACCAGTGCTTCCTACATTGTTCCAAATTATGATTCAAAAATTGCGGAGGTAAAATTCAATAGTGCTGAAAGAATAAATAAGTTTAAAATTAGCCCAGATGGGGTATTCTTGGCAATTTCTAAAAATGAATTGGGTAAGTCGAGTGTGGAGGTAATGGACTTGAAAACAAAGCGTAAAGTAACAATTTTGTCATCGGGATATAAAACGCTTAATCAATCTATTGACTATAATACGCCCTTATTATCTTGGACAAAAGGCGGAACATTAGCCGTTATTTATGAAAATAAAGGCGAAGTAATTTTGAATGTTTATACGGATATTACTGAAAAAGATTTATCAGGTAAGTTCGCTTCTCGCAAAGTTTTAAAAGATTTTGACCAAGTTCAGAACTTCGATATTTCAGATAATGGAACATCTATTGTGCTGAGTGCCATGAGTAAAGGACAAAATGATTTGTTTACGTATGACATGGCTCGTGGACGAGTGCAAGCACTCACCAATGACATATATGACGACCTCGACCCGCAATTTGTGGGTTCGGCGGGCAAGGTCATTTTTACCTCAAATCGTTTGAAAGATTCGTTGGAGGTTGATAAGGGTTCGTATAAAACTTTGAATAATAAATTCAATTTGTTCCTGCACGATGGCAAAGCAAAACAGGAGGTTGTGAGGCGTTTGGTGGATAATTTGGGTTCGATTTCCAAGCCCATCGTTGCGGATGGAAATACGGTATATTTTCTGAGTGATGAAAAGGGGATCAAAAATATTTATCGTCTTACAGCCAGTGATTCAACTATTGTTCAGGTGAGTAATTATCGAAATGATATTGAAGAATTTGACTTTTCGCCAAACACTAATGCTTTGGTAATGAAGGTGATAGAGGGTAATGCTGAGGTGATTGGCTTGAAACAAAAGGCAGATTTTACCGTAAAAAATAATACTTTATATACAGGGCGTAATGTAAAATTGTTTGGTATAGTTCAAAACGTAAATACACCAAGCGATAAGCTAAAAGCGGGCGAAAATCAGACTCCTTCGGTGGCAGTGGAAGCACCCGTTACGAAATCTAAAATAGTATTAGAACCTGGGGAAATTGATACAGATAACTATCAGTTTGAGGTAGGAGCAGCTGCACGGAAATTGGCTGAACCTTCCGTTTTTACCCCTAAAAATGATAAGAAAAACAAGGTTGAAAAAATCATTTTGGCAAAACAAAATCGGAAAGAAAATATCAAAATCAGAGGACCCATTGAATATAATAATCCTTTCGTGGTGAATAACACCGACCTTGATTTTGTCATTGACCCCTTGCCACAAAGAGGTTTTGGATTGAAAGGGACAATAAACATGAATGATTTGTTGGAGAATCATCATTTGCAAGGAGGTATTTTTATCACCCCAAATCTTAAAAATACCGACCTTTGGGGGCAATATTCATACTTGGCAAAACGGATTGATTATAGTGTTCGTTTCGACCGTCGTTCGATTGCGGAGGATAATGAAAATTCTCAGAAAAAATATCACTTTAATAAACTGACATTCTCAGCATCTTATCCAATTAATACCAACACAAGGGTTACGTTTTCGCCTTCTTATACCTCAAATCGCTTTTTGGATTTGGTCAATTTAGCTTCCCCCGATGGCTTCGCTAATTTCGTGGGGGCAAGGGCAGAATTTGTGTATGACAACACCATTAGCCACGGTGTAAATCAGTTGGAAGGTACTCGTTTTAGGGTTCGTTTTGATAATTATACGGGTATCAATAGTTCACAAGACGGTTTCAATCGTTTCTATGC
>JANPGQ010000203.1:0-12057 GCA_031423975.1 Cytophagales bacterium
AATTAGAATCTGAAGTGAGAGAACGCTTTGTTAGCTTCTGCCATACGGTGCGTATCATCTTTCTTCTTCACTGCGGCACCTTCTCCTTTGGCAGCCGCCATGATTTCATTTGCCAGACGGTCAATCATCGTCTTATCGCCACGCTTACGAGCGTAAAGAATTAACCATTTCATACCTACTGACAATTTACGGTCTGCACGAACTTCCGTTGGCACTTGGAACGTAGCTCCACCCACACGACGAGATTTAACCTCGACCGCTGGCATTACATTGTTCAATGCTTTTTTGAAAAGTTCCAAACCGTTTTTTTCTTTGGTTCTATCTTCAACTTTCTCTAATGCACCGTAAAAAATCGTGAATGCCGTTGATTTTTTTCCGTCGTACATCAAGTTATTAACAAACTTGGTTACCATTACATCCTTGAATTTTGGATCAGGTAATACGTATCTCTTTTTTGGTTTTGACTTTCTCATTGGAATTGTTAAGATTTTAAGTTTAGCCCGTCTTCTGCCCTTAACGAAGCATACTGGACTGTTTTCTAATTGATAATTAACAGTTGATAATTAATAGTTAAATTTTACTTTGGACTATTAATTGAATGATTATTAATAATTAATTTCAATACCATAAAGGCTGATTTCATCTTAACTATCAATTATTTATTATTCACTATCAATTATTTTTTCTTACCGCCTTTGCCTTTTACTTCTACTACTTGACCTGGCTTAGGACGCTTCGATCCGTATTTAGAACGACGTTGACGACGACCTGCTACTCCTGATGTATCTAAGGCACCACGGATGATGTGATAACGTACACCTGGTAAATCTTTCACACGACCACCACGAATCAAGACGATTGAGTGTTCTTGCAAATTGTGTCCTTCACCTGGAATATAGGCGTTTACTTCTTTGCCGTTTGTTAAACGTACACGGGCTACTTTACGCATAGCCGAATTTGGCTTCTTTGGCGTAGTTGTATAAACCCTTGTACAAACACCACGACGTTGTGGACAAGAATCTAAGGCTGGAGACTTTGATTTAAAAGTCAATTGCTCTCTGCCGTTTCTTACTAACTGCTGTATAGTTGGCATTTTGTGTTGTTTTATTGGAGATACACGTTTCCTTTTTCATAGATAAGATGTGATTTGGTGATTTAAAACTCACAACTAACATAAAATCAGGGGTGCAAAATTACGAACTTTTTTTTATAATTAAAAAGAATTTGACTTGTTTTATTGTATATATCATCCGTATATACACACGCAAAGGCAAACATACCCTAATTCACATCCTTCCCTTGCGATAACTTCGTAATCATTTCTTCTAATTTTAGCTTTTCAGCAGGATTATTGGTGGCAAGCGCCAATGCTAATCTTGCGTATTTTAAAGCATCTTGGTATTTCCCTAATGCTGATAAAGCCCGTGCAATGCCCATTTTAGGTAGATAATCGGTTGGATATTTGCTTTCGTTCAACTTGAAAACTTCCAAAGCTTCGTTATTCTTTTTTGCTTGCAATAATTGCCTTCCGTACAAATGCAAATCCATGGCACTGCCCAGCGGCAAGGCTTTTTTCATGAGTTCTTTGGCTTCTTCGGGTTTGCCTAATTTTTCCAAGAATCGAGATTTTAGGCTCAACGTTGTGAAATTAGCTGTGCCAATGTAGGCTTCCGAAATGGCTTTATCTGCCCAAAATAAGCCTTCTTCTAAGTTTACATTTTTAGCTAAACAGTAATTTGCCGCCTGTACAAAAGCCAAGTGTGTAAATCCTTTATCACTTCTGAGTTCTTCTCTGAAAGTATTCAATTGGTCGTTTACCAAATCCACTTCTATCTTCATCGGTATTTTCCATTTTTCCCATAAAAGCGATAGCACAGCCGAAGATTCTGTTTGGTCAGAAAACTCAAATTTCAGTCTTTCAACCAACGGCTGGTCTTTCAATTGTTTTACTGTTACTTGCAAAACATCTTCTTTTGGTTCGTAATAAAAACTTCCCCACGAGTCTGAATTTTTGGAGAAAATAACGGTAGTTTCATTTTCTGATAAAGCCATAAACAAACCGTATTTTCCCGCAGGAAGCGTTTTGCCTTCAATTTTTACGTCTTTACTCACACTAATGATTGTGTTTTCATTAGCACCCGCCCGCCACGGAGCCGATTTACTAAACCCAAAATGCTGGTCAACAAAGCCATAATGAGCAATGGACGTACCATAAATTTTCCCTTCCCTACCTTTCACCCCGGGGCGATTGTAGGAAATTTTCACTTCCGTTAATCCAATAAATTCAGAGACGGTCGCTTTTGTATTTCCACCGTCTGATGGAGTAGTGAGTTGTGCGATTCCATAGCAATAACTAATACCAATTATCAAGGCTGATAAAAGGAGTGATTTGGGAGAAAGGTTTTGTTTCATGGTTTTGATGAGTTTGTTAAAGATATACGTAAGCAAATATACGCTTATATGCGTTTACATCAGAAAAATTATAGGATAATGCTCTTTCACTAAATGACTTACATTTGAAAAATATTTACCTCAATGATAAGCAAAAAAAATTAAACCACTTCTCAATTGGCATAATTGAAATATCCTTTTCAATGTAAATAGGTTTTTGACTTTAGAACCTTCAGAAGCTATGATGTCGGAAAACCGTTAAATTATAAATCCATCAAATTTTCTACAAAGCAATACCATCACACGCTTTTGCTGTACTCTTCTACAAACAAACAAAAATATACAATGACTACTAACAATGGATTACTACTTATCGTAGCGGGTTTATTCCTGACAATTTCTTCATTTGGACAAACAACTGCTCCTTCGGATACTTTGAAAACTTCAGTTGAAGTGAAAAAAGTGGATATATCAAAAGATGAAAGAACTCGCACTTTATTTTCAGGCATGAAAAGTCCGATGAAGCCCATCAAATATTTGGGTTTATCGGTTGGTTCAGAATTTCAGTATGGCTCATTGGCTGGACAATTTACGCCAATGGGAGGTGTTTCAGCCATGTTGCATATTAATAAAAAATTTGGTATTGGTATGGCAGGCTTTAGCACGGTTAATAATTTTACGCCCACTGCTCTAAACGCAAATTTACTACTAAATCTAAACGTAATGTACGGTGGTTTGAAATTGGAATATACACCCAATCCAAATGCCCCAATCCACGTTTCTTTTCCATTATTGATTGGTGGCGGAATGGCAAGAGTTGATTCTGCTAACAATTACAGAAATAATTTTGGTGGGTTTGGAGGTAGAGACCATGATAGATTTGGAGGCAGAGGATTGAATGGTCGTGGTACTAATTTTTGGGTAATTCAGCCTGGAATCAACGTTGAAGCCAATGTAATTCGTTTTCTGAAAATTTATGCAGGAGCAAGTTATCGAATTACGCCTTCGGTTAATACTGAAACTACTACCACTTTACCAACCCCAACAGCAAGTCAATTAAGTGGTTTGAACCTTAGTGCGGGCGTAAAATTAGGGCTTTTTGATTATCAATTACATCGTGAAAGGCGAAACAAAAAGGATGGTTTACAAGGAGAGCGGAGACGTAAATTTGGTATTTTTTAAATAATAATTACTCTTGAAGCAATATAAAATATTAATGTTACGTAATCTACCGTAACCAACAATATTTTAACAATTATTATGAACATGAAAAAATCATTAATTTTATTAACCGCTCTTTGCGGACTTTTCGTAGCAAGCTGTAAACAACAAGATGTAGCTCCTTCTGCTTTGGATGCAGTTTTCAATTCAATGCAGGCTTCTTCGGCTCGTACTGCTGCGGATACTGACCCTGTTACGCAACAAAAATGTAAGGGTAAATTAACGCCCGTTGAAGTTTCAGCTTTGGCGGCAAGTATTACTTCTTATATCAATACCAATTATGCGGGGGCAACCATCAAATTTGCAGGTAAAGATGACAAAGGACAAACTGTGGTTGGTCTTGAAGTAAGCGGTGTTCGCACAGGTTTATTGTTTGATGCAAACGGTGCTTTTGTTCAAAAATTAGAGAAATTTGCTGAGAAGTCAAAATTGACAGAAGTGGCTGTTACGGCTCTTCCTGCCAGTATTTCTGCTTACGTAACTTCTAAATATGCAGGATTTTCAATCAAGCGTGCAGGTACAGATGCTGACGGTAATTATATCGTTGGGCTTGATAATGGAACTGACCACAAAGTATTGAAATTTGATGCAACTGGTAATTTTAAAGAAGAAATGCAGATTCCTCCTCATGGTGGACCACAAGACGGAAAACACGGTGGACCAAATGGCGGACACTAAGACTAAATGATTTTATCATTAAAAAAGCCCGAAGCTAAAATTTAGCTTCGGGCTTTTTTGTGAATTTTAGGAAAATTAGTCATGGAAAACTAATCACCAAATTATGCTTCCCCAATTGGTCCACGATAAGGCATTGGGAACTGAAAGCCGATTTGTCCTTGGTCTTCGGCTATAGCACCATAAGCCTCTTCGTAGCGTTGAATATTTTCTTTCAAGGCATTCAATAAACGATAGGCGTGGTCGGGCGTGAGAATAACTCTCGACTTCACCCGTGCCTTTGGAAGCCCTGGCATCATTTTGATAAAATCTATCACAAACTCACTTTGCGAGTGTGCAATCATTGCCAAATTTACATATTCACCCTCAGCCATCTCTTCTGATAATTCTACATTTATTTGGTTCTCTTCTGGTTGTTGTTGTGCTTGCTTTGCCATTGTTTCGATGTTCGGTTTTCGATGTTTGTTTTTCGATGTTCGATGCTCGGAGTATAACCTAACATCGAGCATCGAAAAACAAATATCGAAATAATAGTTTTTACAAATGTATAAATTATTGATAGCTTAACAAAAATCAGTCCTAAATTGCATAAAATTAAGCTCAAGATGACCTATAAACATATCTTTTTCGACCTCGACCATACCCTCTGGGACCATAATACCAATTCACGTATTGCTCTTGAAGAAGTCTATCAAGCATTTGATTTACAAGAAATCGGTATTGCTTCTCCCCAAGATTTTTACCTTAGTTTTACCGAAATAAACCATCAATTATGGGATAAATATGAGGCAGGGAGAATCAGTCAATCAGAACTAAGACATCAACGTTTTCGATTGATTTTCAATAAATTAGGCTTGAAAAATCATGAACTTTGCGATACCATTTCGGAATCTTACATGGAGATTTCTACCAAAAAATCAAACCTTTTGCCCAATGCCCACGAAACCTTGCAATATTTACAACCCAAATATCCGCTCCACATTATCACCAATGGTTTTGATGAAGTGCAATCCGTGAAAATGGAAGCTGGGAAAATCACGCATTTTTTTCGTGAAATAATCACTTCTCAAAATTCAGGCTACAAAAAACCCGATTCTCGAATTTTTGAATACGCACTGAAAAAGGTAGGAGCATTTGCAGGAGAATGCTTGATGATTGGCGATAGCTTTCCTTCTGATATTGTAGGCGCTACTCGTGCAGGGATTGATGCTGTTTTTTTTAATCCTGACCAAAGAATTCAAGAAATTTCTATCAAACCAAAATATGAAATAAGGGATTTGGCAGAATTGAAAGGGATTTTATAGGCAGGTAAATGATAAGTTAAAATATAATATTCCCCTTCGTGCAACTTCTTTTATAATACTTGCATCTTATGTTTTGTAAGGTGCTTGGCAGATATACACTCAGTCAATAAATCACTTAGTTACTCATTACCACTCAACCATAAAATTTACCAATATTTCAGAAAAATTACCATTCACCCCATTAAAACAACCGATTAGCTAATATGTATTGCATAGTACCATCTTTAACAAGTAACTTTGATTCATCAAAACGGAAAAACAGTTTTAACCTCCTGTTTTTCAGACTAATAAAAAGATTCTCTAAACATAATAAAATGAAAAATATTGCCTCTAAAATTTTTAAATATCTCTAAACTCATTCAAATACCTCTAAATCTATTGAATACTATGGAAATCAACGTTAGCAAAGTTCAACCTTGTGATACCACCATTTATCTAAATCATTTTTAACCAATGAATTTATCACAATCGAACACTAATTGTATCAAAACCGAACATCTCTAAACAAATTTTAAATTTATAAATCATTGATTATCAGTATTTTAATGTTTTGGCATCAATATTCTAATACTATCTCTAAACAAGTAAAAAACAACAATTTTGTAACCGCATAGGGAGGAGAGGAAGGATAGGTTTTTAGCGTAAACTATCCAATTAATATTCAAGAATAAGAAAGATAAGAAGGATGGAAACTAATTTGCTAAAATCTTATTCTCTAAACTCCTAACTTTTCTATCCTACCTATGTGGTAAACAAGTAAACAATTTCTAAACAAAAAGAAAATGAAAACTTTAGTAAAAACTTTCGCAATTGCTGCTTTGTCGGCTATCACTTTTATCTCTAATGCAACTGACAGAAATGCAGCACCCACCAGCCCAAAAACTTTTGAAGTGGGGATTTATCAAAGCATTAACACGTTGAAAATGAACGTAATGATTGAAAAATCTACGGACAAAGATTTAACGGTGGTATTGAAAGACAAAAACGGGGAAATATTAGCTTCGGAAAGAGTTAATAAAAATGAAAAAACGTATCACGCAAAATTTGATATGAGCGGATTAGAAGATGGAACATACACTTTTGAATTTACCAAAGGCAATGAGAAAGTAGTAAAAGAAGTCAATTTATCAACTAAAACAGACCGCCAAATTGCTATGAATTAATTATCAAAATACCTCTCAAATCTATAAGAAAAGCCGTAAGATGAATATTATTCGTTTTACGGCTTTTTTGTATTATTTTCGTAAAACAATCCTCAAAAATTTATTCATGCAAATTTACCCAAATCTAACTGCCCTTAAAGCCGAAGTTGGCAATGACATTGGCTTTACGCCCTACATGACCGTTACGCAAGAAATGATTAATGATTTTGCCAAAGCTACCCAAGATTTTCAGTGGATTCATGTGGATGTGGAAATGGCAAAGAAGTTTTCGCCTTTCAAAACGCCCGTGGCTCATGGTTTCCTGACGCTTTCGCTTGCTCCTAAATTTATGGCAGACCTTTTTAAGGTAGAGTCAGTGAAGATGGGCGTAAATTATGGAGCGAATAAAATCCGTTTCACCTCCGCTGTGCCTTCGGGTAGTCAAGTGCGTATGCGAGCAAGCCTCATGGAAGCTGAAGATGCCAAACCGTCGGGATTAAGAATTACGATGAATTGTATCTTTGAAATAGAAGGACAAGAAAAACCCGCTTGCGTGGCGGAGTTAATTTCTATGCTTTACGAATGAATCACAACTCACTAAATCACAATCGCAGCGGCGAACCGCTCACAAATTGAATATGAGATTAAAAGACAGAATTGCTATTATCACGGGAGCTGCCAGAGGAATTGGAGCTGCCGCCGCTGAATTATTTTGTAAAGAAGGTGCAACGGTCATCATCTGGGATTTATTGGATGCAGGCGAAGAAACTGCTTTTGCACTACGGAATCAGGGTTTTTCTTGTGAATTTACCAAAATCAGTACCACTGACGTTCCTGCTATCGAAGCCGCCACTCGTGAGGTTTTTGACAAATACGGTCGGATAGATATTTTGGTAAATAATGCAGGAATTACTCGGGATAAAACCCTTTTGAAAATGGCTCATTTAGAATGGCAACAAGTAATTGATGTCAACTTGACTGGTGTTTTCAATTGTACCAAATCCATTGCACCGTACATGGTTCAGCAGAATTATGGTAGAATTATTTGTACATCCTCGGTCGTAGGCGTGCATGGTAATTTCGGACAAACCAATTATGCCGCTGCCAAAGCGGGCGTAATCGGGATGGTGAAAACTTGGGCAAAAGAATTGGGTAAAAACAATATTACTTCCAATGCCGTAGCTCCAGGTTTTATCAGAACCGACATGACCGATGCCATTCCCGAAGAAGTACGCCAGCAGGTTATCAATAGTATTCCCGTGAAAAGAATGGGAGAGGCAATGGATATTGCCAATGCTTATTTATACTTGGCTTCGGAAGAGGCAGGTTTTGTGAATGGGCAAGTTTTGGGCGTGAATGGAGGACAGGCTTCTTGATTTTGGAGGTAGATTTGATAACTTTTGAACGGTGCGAATTTTCGCAAGTTGCAAATCTTAATTAACCCCGTAAATCTAACATTTAAAGTTAGATTTACGGGGTTAATTTCGTAAAATACCGTCAATTTTAGGGTAAATTTTTGACACAAATCCATTCAATTAATAACATACTCCGTATTTTTACACTATGAAACCAATCCAATACCAATACAAACCCGAAAACTTCAAACTTTCCGACCCTAACAAGTATCAATTACAAAACTTGAAGTCTGAAGAGATGATTTTGTCCTTGGGACCACAGCACCCTTCTACGCACGGGGTTTTGCGGATGGAAGTCATTTCAGACGGTGAACTCATTGTGGACGTAGTGCCGCATTTGGGCTATCTCCACCGCTGTTTCGAGAAACACGCTGAGTCTTTGCCATTCAACCAAATCATTCCATACGTGGATAGAATGGACTATTTGGCATCCATGAACTCGGAACACGCTTATGTGATGGGCATTGAAAAAATGTTGGATTTGACAGGAAAACTCCCCAAACGGATTGAATATATCAGAGTTTTAGTAGCTGAAATGAATCGTATTGCCTCGCATTTTGTGGCAATTGGGACGTATGGTCTTGATATTGGGGCATATACTGCCTTCCTGTGGGTGATGCGTGACCGTGAGCATATCCAACGCCTTTTAGAATGGATTTGCGGAGCGAGAATGTTGTATAATTACATCTGGGTGGGCGGACTTTTTTATGATTTGCCCGTAGGTTTTGAGGAACGTTGTACTGAATTTATCAACTACTTGAAACCCAAAATGATAGAGTTGCGACAATTGATTATTGAGAATAAAATCTTTGTACAACGGACTGCCAACGTAGGAATTTTACCGATGGATTTAGCCATAAATTATGGTTGCACAGGTCCAGTTTTGAGAGGTTCGGGTTTGAAATTTGACCTTCGGAAAGTGGATGGATATTCGGTTTATCCAGAAATGGATTTTGATATTCCCATCGGAAAAGGTGAAATGGGAACTGTGGGCGACTGTTGGGATAGAAATTACGTGCGGGTACAAGAGTGCGATGAATCCATCAAAATTATTGAACAATGCCTTATTCAGCTAACGAATGACCATAAACGTACCCAAGAATTTGACCCACAAGCCTTAGTTCCCAAGAAAATCCGTCCGCAAGCAATGGATTTTTATGCCCGTGCCGAGAATCCTAAAGGCGAATTAGGTTTCTTCTTTCGAACCGATGGACGCTCAGATATTCCTGTACGCCTAAAAGCCCGTGCCTGTTCACTACATAATCTGTCAGTAATTCCAGAAATCAGTAGAGGAACGATGTTAGCAGATTTAGTAGCCATCATTGGCTCAATGGATTTGGTGATGGGAGAAGTGGATAGATAAAAACAAATAAGCCCCTGAAAATCAAGGGCTTATTTTATATACAACAACAATAATTTTACAAGTTCATTAATGATTCTCTTCTACGCATCTTGCCCGCAGGAATTCCAAACATCATCTTGAAACGACGACAGAAATAGGCGGTATCTTTATAACCCACATCTGCTCCAATGGCACGAATTGATTTCTTAGAAGTTCTCAACAAACCAACCGCAGCTTCCATTCTTTGGTATTCAATATAATCTTGGGGGTTGATTCCTGTCAGCATTTTAAAATACTGTCCAACGTAATCTTCTGACACATTGGCTACGTTTGCCAATACTTTATTCGATAAATCTCCACCGATATTGTCTTTGATATAAGCAAAAATATCGATTAATCTTGGGTCTTTGAAATAGGTACTATTTGTGGCTAATTGTTCAACAAATAAACGGTTTTTGATGATATAACGAATAATCTCAATAACGATTTCTTCGGTTTTTATCTTGATTACCCGTCCTTTTCCTAAATCATCCACCATATCTTCCTTCAAAATCTCCGCCAATAAATGAGCTAATTTATCGTCTTTTTTAATCAAGAACGGAGGAATATCAAGTGATGTAAAGAAGTTTACCGAATCAAAAACCTTTGCCTCAAAAGCCACCATTCCGAAAGAATTTTCGATATGACCAATTCTTGAAGGCTCCATATTTGGTTCAAAATACAACTCCCGATGAGTCATAAATTCTTCATTTGAAATAGCTTTGGGTTTATCGGCGTTTCCATACGTTACAGAAAGCATCTTTCCCCCTGGGATAAACAACATATCCCCCAACTCTGCGTGAATTGCCTCTTCTCCAAAAGAAACCTCACCATTGTACAAAATCAAGAGTGTATTCTCTACATCGTAAAAATTCTTGATACGTATGGGTTGTAATATTCTAATGTTACGTGACTTGATAAACTTCACTCCAAGTGATTCAATTATCTTATTATAGTCTTCCATTTCTGCGGCTTTTTATATATATTTTAATTATACTTCGTCTTATTTAGGACAAAACTAATAAAACTATGTAAAATTCCAAAATATAATTTAAAAAAGTACAAAATAGTTATTGAACGGCTAAAGAGGGATTTGGCGAATTGTTAATTGTAATATCCTAAGAAAAGGGAATCCTAAATATTAAATTTTTAATTAATAAAATTTGTAGTTTTAAAAGAAATAGGATTTTTACGGGTTTGGTGTCAGTTTTTGCCAATCTTCCAATTTTTTATCCATCACTTTAAACCAAAGCGGGGGAATCATTGCCATCAACATCATAGCGGGATAACCCTGTGGCATCTGTGGGCTTTCGTCAAAATGTCTCAAAACCTGATACCTTCTATTTGCATTAGCGTGGTGGTCGGAGTGGCGTTGGAGTTGGAAAAGATAGAAATTGGTTACTAAATAATTAGAATTCCAAGAATGTGTTGGATTTACCCGTTCATAACGTCCATTTCCGATTTCATTTCGCATGATTCCGTAATGTTCAATGTAATTAACGGCTTCTAATAAAGAAAATCCTAAAATGCTTTGAACGAAGAAGAAAACCGCAACATCCCAAGAGAGTATTCCTGTATAAAAATATAGCCCAACTGTAAGTACAGTACAGAATAAAATGGGCAAGATAGTGAACAAAATCATCTCATTTTGAAGCGACCAAACCGATAAATTTTTACGCTTTAACCGCTCACTTTCAATATATAAAGCACTCTGAAAACCTTTGATTACGCTACGAAAAAAGAAACGATAGAAATTTTCTCCTTTACGGCTCGTAGCGGGGTCTCTGGGCGTTGAAACCCAAACGTGATGCCCCTTATTATGCTCAATAAAAAAGTGCATATAGCTCACAGTCATCAATAAAACTTTGGCGTAAAATTGCTCAATCTTAGTGCTTTTATGCCCCAACTCGTGAGCAACTGTAATGCCCACGCCACCCGTAGCGTTGGCAATGCCCATCAGAAAAGCTAATTTAAAATACCACGCCCCAATGTTTCCGTAGGCGAATATGTATGCACCCCAAACCACTACGGCAAGTTGTACATAAACCCATCCGTAGGTAATGAAGCGATAAAAACGTTCCTCTGAAAGCTCAGAAACGATACTTTCATCATTATTCTCAGCATCTCTTCCAATCAACCAGTCGGTGATGGGCAACATTCCGTAGGTAAAAATGATGCACGAAAAATTCCACCAACCACCTAAATAATAGCCCGCCACCACAAACATTGGAATGGTGAAGGCAGAGAAGAATCCTAATTTTTTGAGTATGTTCATGATAATTGAGATTGATACTTCCCGAAAGTTCCTTCTACTTTCGGGAAGTTCGAGAGTAGAAGGAACTTTCGGGAAGTATATTTAAAACATTAATACTTAAATTTACTCCCTAAAATCCCCCGTTTCGTATTTATCAAACATCAAATCGAAGCGATTTTTTAATACTTCTTCTAATTTTTTATGATAATCGGGAAACGAAGGTAAATTATTGTGTCCGCCTCCGTAAATAGGTAATAATCTGGCAGTTAGCGGC
>JANPGQ010000204.1:0-6523 GCA_031423975.1 Cytophagales bacterium
AAGTTTTTTTCGTAAGGTAAATTGCGGTCTGTTCCATAAGAATAAGCAATTCCTGTATTGATTTTGTAGGCAAAAACGGTGTTTTTCTTTTGTCCAACCACAAAATATCTTCTATAATCAGCATTGATTCTGAGGAATTTATAAAACTGCAAACTATCATTAAATAACGTTGAAATAAACCCAATTTTGCTATTTGGCAGAAAATTCAGCGTTGTTCCGCCCGACTCGGCTGTTACTCGCAAATATTTCCCTTTGTTGATTTGCCCATAAGGATTATCCGTATAAGTATATGAGGCACTGATACTTGAAATAAAAGATTGCTGAAAACTACGCCCCAAATTATTCCCTTTTGCTTGTAATTCAGCCAAATATTTCACAAAATCAGGCGTTTGTTTATCTGTAGAAACTAAATTTAAATCAACCAATGAAACCTGCCAAAATATATTGGGAGAAGGTCGCCACAGATATGAGCCATTAACTTTTATATTTTTCCGATTATACTCTTGCCGTTCAATATAATCAAACCCGACTCCCAATCTGGTCTGTGGTGTGTAGGCATTCAAACGTTGTGAAATGAAGGTTGGGGCTAATATTTTGGGAATAATAATGGCGGTATTTAAGCCTGTTTCAATATTTCTCCGCACCGAATCAGGATTAAAAAAACCCGCTTGGGCTTCAAAGCCAAAACGAAAATTTGTTTCCAAAGAACTCGCACTTCCTATTACATTTCTGATTTTAAAAGTTGTATTAAAAAATGGTCCAAATACCAATTTATAGACACTCCCACCCGTTTCAGCCGTAAACTGGTATCTATCCAAAGGTTTAGTGTAAATCGTAGCGTCTAACAATCCTCTGGTAGTATCGAAGTTTATTTTAGAGAATTGAAACTGTTCCAAAGCGTACAAATTCTTCTCGGTTTGTTGCCGTTTTTGTAGGCTATAAAGCTGATTTGGGCGAATATCAATTTTACTATCTAATAATTTAGGCGAGAATTTTTTATTGACAAACAAATACTTGATGTCCTTATAAATCACGGTATCAATCGTTGGGTTGGTGATATTGGGCGAATTTCCATCCGAAATAAACGTTACTTTATTGATGGGATAAGCACGATTATAATTCACATTTTGCGGTGGGCGATTGGGATTTGGAATATAAGTAGTAGCTTGAATTCCTCTTGTAATTGTTGTATCCACATCATTAATACGAATGGAAATATTATCTTTGGAAAAATTGTAATAACCGTTATTTTTCAATAATAATTCTATCCTGCTTTTCTCATCATTATAATTTTCAAGTTGCAATCTATCCCCAACTTTCAACAAACTTTCACTTTGGTGAGCTTTCAAAATTTCCCGAATAGTACGGTCTTTCACCACCAACGAATCCGTTTGTTTTAAAGGGTAAAAAGTGCCTTCATTCACGATATACGAAATAGAAACTCCTCTACGATTATTAGCAGTAGAGTCTTTTTTGTAAGAAACGGTATAATTAAAAAAGCCGTGATTTTTGAGATAGGTCTTCACTTTCTCTACGTTTTTCTTGGCATCTTCTTCGTAAAAATAAGCGGGTGGTTCGCCAAAAGTTCGCATCGCCCAATTGCCTTCATTAATTTTTCGGGTGAGTTTTTCAACTTTATTATCCTTTTTTTTTGCTAATTTCAGATATACTTCCGAAGTATTATCCATTCCTTTCGCAAGGCTATCAAAATCATCATTTACCTTTGTCAAGTCATTTTGCCATTCAATTTTCTTTTCGAGATAACTTTTATGGGTAAACGGAAAAATTTTGGCAGCGAATAATTGATAAAAATATAACCCAGGAGTTACAAAGGGCAAATTCAGAATTTTCTTATTAGGTTTTTGCGGTAAAAGTGCTTCTAATTTTTCCTTAGAAAGTGTTTTATTACCCTTAAAAGTTTGCGACGTTAGAAGTGGCTCAGTGAAAACACTCTTAGGCGAACAGCCTGAAAGATAAATAGTTAGTGTGAGGAGGGTTATGTATTGAAGTGTTTTTTTCAAAATAAAGATTAAGTCGAATTATGATAACCAAAAATCAAATTAAATACATTAATTCTCTACAACAAAAGAAATTTCGTGTAGAAAATCAATCTTTCGTAGTGGAAGGGGCAAAAAGTGTGCTTGAATTACTCAAATCTGACTTTAACCTTGAAATGCTTTTTGTTACAGACGAGTTTTTCGGAGAGCATGAGAACGTACTTCAAAACCTTCCGATTCAAGTAGAAATAGCTAATCAAGCCGACCTTGAAAAAGCAGGTTCTTTTAGTTCCAATAATGCCTCCCTTGCTGTAGTAAAAACGAAAGAAAATGTAGAATTATTAGCCCAAGATAACGAATTTGCCTTGATTTTAGATGATATTCGTGACCCTGGAAACTTAGGTACAATCATCCGTGTGGCAGATTGGTACGGAATTCATAAAATAATCTGTTCACACGCAACGGTTGATTTTTATAATCCCAAAGTCATATCTGCCACTATGGGTTCATTCACTCGAACAAATTTGTATTACACTGATTTAGAAGAGTTTATCAAAAATCAGTCGGTCAATATTTACGGAACATTATTAAATGGCGACAATATTCACCAAACAAAATTTTCATCATCAGGCTATATCGTTATCGGTAATGAAGCCAATGGAATTTCATCAGCTATCGAAAAATTGATTACGCACAAAATCACGATTCCAAGGTTTGGAGCGGCAGAATCTTTGAATGCAGGGATTGCTACGGCAGTGGTTTTGGATAATTTGAGGAGGTGATTCAATCCTCCTTTCCCAAATATTTATCAATCCAATAATGAGCCAAATAAATGACGGGAGTAAGCAAAATGGCAGTGAAAAATTTGTACAAATAACTATTCAGCGAGGTAGAAATCCATTGTTCCACCGTCCAATTTCCGAAGAGGACAAAGGCAATTCCAATCACCACAAAGCTATCAATCAACTGCGAAACCAAGGTAGAACCCGTAGCACGAAGCCAAATCTTTTTGCCATCGGTTTTACTTCTGATATAATGAAAAACGTGAGCATCTAATAACTGACTAATTAAAAAAGCGGTTAATGAACCCGTAATAATACCCAAACCTTGTCTAAAAATCTTCCCGAAAGCTGTATCGATATTAAAATTGTCAGAGCCTTTATTTACCTCAATCCAAAAATCGGCAGGGGCTAATAATGTTGCTCCGTAGATAATCAGAAAACAATACGCAATAAACCCTGCTGTCCAATAAGACACTTTCTGAACACCTTTTTTGCCAAAATATTCATTAATGATATCGGACGTAATAAAGACAAAGGGCCAGTTCAATGCTCCTGCGGGTTGATTCAAATCCCATGTACCCAAAAAGGTTTGCAAATGAAGCGGTTGAAAGCCAAGAGTCCCTTCAACGGAGAATATTTTCACGCCAATAATCTCCGCCACAATGGCATTTGAAAGAAAAATCCCGAAGAGAATGATAAAAAGTTTAGTACGTCTTGAATTAAGGAAACTTGCATCAATAGTCATGAGTTCGGTAAACGGTTCACGGTGAAAGGTAAACGGTTCTTGGAAAACGTCTTACCTCTAAAAATATAAAAAAGAGGTTTTTGCAGTACAAAAACCTCTTTGCGAATTTAATAGAAAAAAATAATATCTCTAAGTTTATAAGTTCACTATTTAATTTTACTTTGACACTTTCAATATTTAGCAATAGCGTTGCGTAATATTTGTAGAGAAAAGAAAAATGTTATTCAAAAAGGTGCGAGCTAAAACCGTTCACCCTTGACCGTGAACCGTTCACCGTCATTTCCGATGGTTCTCGAAATGCAAAATCATTTTATTCATCGCAACCTCCAATTGTTCCAAATGTGGCAAGAAAACGATTCTGAAATGGTCGGGTTCTTTGAAATTAAAACCCCCTCCTCCTACTACCAAAATCCGTTGGTCTTCCAAAAGGCTCATCACAAAATCACCATCATTTTTAAAGTCAAATTGCTTTAAATCTATTTTCGGAAAAAGGTACATTGCCCCCTTCGGACGCACACACGTAATACCAGGAACAGAAATTAATTTCTCGTGCGACAATACCATTTGCTTATACAAACGTCCCGAAGGAACAACCAAATCGTTGATAGACTGATAGCCGCCTAAAGCTGTCTGGATGCCGTATTGCGTGATTACGTTAGAACAGAGCCGCATCGAAGCCATAAAAGTCAAGCCCTCAATATAGGATTTTGCCCGATGTTTTGAACCCGTCAGAATCATCCAACCACCTCTGAAACCTGCCGCACGATAATTCTTAGACATCCCTCCCATCGTTACGATTAAGGTTTCATCGGTCATACCCGCAGTGGTATGATGAACCGCACCATCGTAGAGAATTTTATCATAAATTTCATCCGCAAAAACGATGAGTTTATGCTTTTCGGCTAATCTGACAATGCCTTCTACAATCTCTCTTTCATAAACCGCACCCGTTGGATTATTCGGATTTATCAAGACAATTCCACGAGTTTTCTTGGTAATTTTTGATTCAATATCCTTCAAATCTGGATTCCAGTCTGAAGATTCATCACATACATAATGCACAGGCGTACCACCAGCAAGCCCTACGGAAGTAGTCCAAAGGGGATAATCAGGCGAAGGAATCAGTATTTCATCGTTTGGATTTAGTAAGGCAGTCATGGTTAAAGCAATCAACTCACTTACACCATTACCGATATAAATATCATCAATTTCAATATTTTTTACTCCCTGACTTTGATAATGCTGCATAACAGCCTTTCTAGCAGCAAATAAACCACGAGAATCCGCATAGCCTTGGGCATTGCGGATATTCATAATGATGTCGTGAATAATCTCATCGGGGGTTTCAAAACCAAACGCCGCTGGATTCCCAATATTCAAAGAAGTGATTTTATAGCCCTCACGCTGTAATTGGAGGGCTTTTTCATAAACAGGACCACGAATATCATATCGCAGAGCATCTAAGCGACTACTTTTTAATATTTCCATAAAAATCTTTAATTTGGAAATTTGAAATATTGAAAATTTCATTTGCAATATTTTCAAAGAAAATGCAAAGGTGGGGAAAAAATAGGAAAACGTTATTAAAAAAGGCGAAAGAAACATTCCTGTCTTTCGCCTTTTGATAAAATATTACCCCAATAAAATCATCTATTCTGAAACCATTGTTCAAAAAGAAAACTAAAAGGTTCTTTTTCAAGCGAATACAGATATTTTAAAGCCACAAATTTAGCTCGTGAATTTGTCTCCAAAAACACTCCTCCACGAATAGAAGTATGAGGAGCAAGTGTAGTAGTCCTAAAATTCTCCTGCGACCATACTTGTCCCTCCCGATTTAGAGCGTCCATTCTGGAATAGTAATTGGTATGGTCAATTACTCGTTTCACCTGGGCAACCTGCACCACAGTTTCTGCCACATGTGCCGTTCTCCAAGCCCCTTCAGAATGTCTTCCCGAACTGGCAATTAGAGCAACAATTCCCCCAACAATCAATACTGTATTTACAACTCTTGCCCTTTTAATTTTAGCTTCTTGCCTTGCCATTTCATATTGAATGTAATTTATTTTTTCAGTAGGTTCAATTCCTACATAGCCCACAATATACTGCCCATCAACAGAACGCAAGTTTTGACGCTTTTCATCCAATGGTAAAAAGCTAAAGTCTTTCGGCGAAACTGTCAGTGGCTGGTCGGTATTATTAAAAACTTCTACATCAAAAACAGCATATTGTTGAAAACGCCCATCGTAAGAAGCCACCACTTTTACACCATCTTTCTCTTGTTTGACAATTTCTTTCCCTCCATCCACAATACTTTCCTGCTCAATGGGGCGAATTCGCATAACGCTGGTAGTAGCACAAGAGAATATCATACTCGAAAAGAGGAGAAGCATTAAAAATTTAATCGCATTCATTGAGTTCATCGTTTAATAATAATGGAGAGATGAGTTATTAATCTTTCTATAAAGACAAATAGATTTGCAAAATCCCCTATTTTGACCTTCATTTATTTCAAAATTATCAAAAATTATCCATAATTAATGTCATAATAAATAACTGTTTATCAATTCAGTACAAAGTTATTAACAAAAAAGTGTTAAAATATTTCAAGTTTTTTTCTCTTCGCACTTGCATCTTTATCTAAAAACAGCGTACCTTTGCACAACCTAAACACAACGAGAGTATCGAAAGAGAAACTTAAAAGTGTTAAGGAGAGTTGCCTGAGAGGCCGAAAGGAGCCGTTTGCTAAACTGCCGTACCTCACAAGGGTACCGAGGGTTCGAATCCCTCACTCTCCGCATAGATTCACAGGTGTAAGTTTGATGTCTTTGATTTATGTTTTGGTAAAATTTTCGGGGTGTAGCGTAGCCCGGTATCGCGCCTGCTTTGGGAGCAGGAGGTCGTAGGTTCGAATCCTGCCACCCCGACTACTGGATGTGTCAATTTGATAATTTGAAGATTTGAAACTATTTTCAAATTAGAAAGTTGCAAGTTGGCACATT
>JANPGQ010000205.1:0-6632 GCA_031423975.1 Cytophagales bacterium
CCCTGACAGCGGCTTTTCGCCCTGTCAGCGGGTGTCCGCCAAATACTACATGATTCCGAAAGTAAATCTTTAGTCTATTGAAATCGTCTGTAAAAAATTATATTAATTCAACGATATATTATTTATCATCAATACTTCACAATTAATTAATACAAAAACCAATCCCTTAATTTAGGCTTAATGCAACCGTAATTTCATAGTGATATGCAACTTGTAAGTTTGTGCTTTCAAACCCAAAAGTATATTTTTATGAAATCGAAACATTTACTGTTTACGTTATTACTTACTTTCCTGTACTCGGCAAATCTCTTTGCCCAAGACAGAATTTTGAAAGGAAAAGTAACTGAAAAAGATGGTGCTGCTTTACCAGGTGTTAGCATCCAAATTAAAGGTACTAATCGTGGTACTACTTCTGATGCTACTGGTGCATTTACCATCAACTCGCTTGATGCCAACGCAATTCTTACTTTCCGTTTTATCGGTTTCGCTTCTCAGGAAGTAGTAGTAGGTACTCAATCAAGTCTTACTGTAAGCTTAGTAGCTGAAAATCAACAACTTAACGAAGTAGTAGTTACGGCTTTAGGTATCAAAAAAGAAACTCGCACATTGGGATATTCTACTCAAGAAGTTAAGGGTGCTGACTTAGTGAAAGCTCGTGAACCAAATACTATCAATTCGCTGGTGGGAAAAGTGGCAGGTTTGACTGTTGGACCTTCGGCAGAACTATTGGGTCGTCCGCAGGTGGTTTTGAGGGGTAAAAGTGAATTACTTTTTGTGGTGGATGGCGTACCTGTGAATTCAGATACTTGGAATTTGAGTGCGGATGATATTGAAACTTATACCATATTGAAAGGTGCAAATGCAGCGGCTTTGTACGGTTTCAGAGGACAAAATGGAGCAATTTTAATTACCACTAAGAAAGGAACGAAAGACAAAAGAGGGTTCTCGGTTGAGTACAACTCAAGTACCATGGTGGATGCTACTTACTTGACATTACCAACCAACCAAGCTGAATACGGACCAGGTTCAAATTATAATTATCGTTTTGGGGATGGTCCTTATGACGATGCAGGAACGGGCGGTACTGACCGTCGTCCAAACGTTTGGGGACCTCGTTTTGAAGGACAAGATGTTCGTCAATACAACTCGCCAATTGGAGCGGATGGTAAGAGAATTGGCACACCATTTTTAGCAAAAGGCGTTGATAATTACCAAAAATTTATGGAAACTGGTATTTTATCAAGCAACAATATCTCCATTGCTTCTTCTAATGAAAAATCTGATATAAGAATTTCACTTTCACACAGTTATCAGAAAGGAATTGCCCCAAATACGGGATTAAATATCACCAATTTCAACATTTCGGCAGGTCAAAATTTTTCTTCAAAGTTACGTTTGGAAGGAAATCTTAACTTCAACCGTCAATATACACCCAACATTCCTGATGTAAGTTATGGACCAAATAGTTATACTTATATGTTCAAGGTATATGGTCCACAACATTACGATATTGACGAGATGAAGGATTACTACCAAAGCCCAGGAAAGCCTGGCGTTCAGCAGTATTTCTTTGAATATGGTCGTAATAATAACCCTTATTTCATTGCTTATGAGTGGGAAAGAGGTCATTATAAGACGGACGTGTTTGGTCAGGCAAAGCTGTCTTACAAAATCACCGATTATTTGAATGTTGCATTGCGTTCGCAGGTAACAACTTGGAACTCCTTTAGAGATGAGAAATTACCTTATTCGATGATTATTTATGGTCGTGATTTCAGGCAAGGAGATTACCGTGAAGACCGTAGAAGTATGTTTGAAAACAATACTGATTTGTTAGTATCATTTGATAAAAAAGTAACCCCCGATTTGAATATTTCTGCCATCGTTGGGGCAAATGCTCGTACTTTTCAATATAGTTCTTCTTGGGAAAGTACGGATTATTTAATTGTGCCAGGCGTTTATAATTTAAGTAATTCCAAAAATCCAAAATTAGCCTATAATTTTAAATCAGATATGTCGGTTTATTCGGTTTATGGAAGTGTGGACTTGACGTATAAAAACTATTTGACGCTTTCTGCTACGGGTAGAGATGATAAATCTTCAACGCTTCAAAACTCGTTTTTCTATCCATCGGTTTCATTAAGTACGGTGCTTTCTGACTATATCAATTTCCCTTCGGTATTGTCATTCGCCAAGTTGCGGGGTTCGTATGCCAACGTAAAAGGTGGATTGACTCGCTCAACGATTGGACCAGCTTGGCAAGCATCTGGACAAGCGAATCCATTGCAATACGGAACTGATTATTTCACTTCGTACGATGGACCAAGTTATGACAATCAGAATTCATACAATACCAAACTTTTGTACAATAATACGCCGTCAACGGATTATAGTAGTCAATTGGCAAATGCTGGTTTGAAGCCGTTTACGGTGTCTTCTTATGAAACTGGTTTAGACTTGAAATTCTTGAAAAACCGTTTAGGCTTAGAAATTACCTACTTTTCTACGGAAGATGGACCAAGAATCTTGGGTGTACCCGTGGCAAGTTCAACGGGATATAGAAGTCGTTTAGTGAATGATTTAACGACCCAAAGAACGGGTTGGGAGATTGCGTTAACGGGTTCACCGATTAAAAATCCTGATGGATTCAATTGGGATATTTTGGCAAACTGGTCAACTTTCACCGAGAAGGTTAAAAAAATTGAAGACCCCGCAGGATTTATCAACGGAGCTTTTGGCGACCACAAATACGTGGAAGGCGAAAGAGTGGATGGCGTTTATGATTACAAATTGTATCGCACCAACGAAGGACAATTAATTCATGCGGGCGGTTTGCCCTTGTATAATCCAGGTGGAACGGATGCTAAGAAATTATTGGGTTATTACAATCCTGACTGGGTTGGTTCAATCAACAACCGTTTTTCTTACAAAAATTTAACGTTTAGTTTCCAGTTTGACGGACGTTTTGGCGGAATTATTTACGATGAAATCACGGGTGACCAGTACCAATCTGGAACCAGTGAAGCATCTGTAACAGGTGATTATGGCGTGGCAAGAAGAGCCGAATGGGAGAGTTTTAAAAGTACAGGAACCATCAAACCTTCATACATAGGTTCTGGCGTGAGTATTTCTGCGGGTTCGCCAAAATTTGATGCGGCGGGAAATATCTCTAACTATTCAGAATTAACGTTTGTTCCAAACGCTACGAACGTTAGAGTTCAAAACTATCTACAATTCTTACAAGGAAAAGAGCCATTGTACGTTTCGAGAACTTTTGCCAAATTGAGAGAAGTAGTGATTGGGTATAAATTACCATCTTCTATGTTAGCCAAATCGGTTTTCAAACAAGCCTCTATTTCATTGGTGGGCAGAAATCTGTTGTATTTCGCAGGAAGTAGTGCTTTTGATTTAGACCAATTTGCAGGAAGCACCGTTGGACCTCCCTTACAAACCGCAACCACTCGTCGTTTTGGGGTGAATATTAATTTGGTATTTTAATTAAACTAAACCTATGAGGTTTTAAAAACCTCATAGGTTTAGTTTACAAGAACTTACAAACATTACAACAATGAAACTCAATAAAATATACATACTTTCCATTTTCGCTATTTTGATAAGCACTTCGGGCTGTCAGAATCAGGAAGAATTAACGCCCAATCCCAATATTGCAGGTGAAACAGCGGTTGTACCCCCCTCTTATTTAATGGGTAGAATTTTATACGAATTATACCAAGGCGGTGGCGTAACCGACGGTATTTCAGGACGAGTTTTTGAAGGACCTTTCAGTCAATTGAGCCGTTGGAATCAGTTCACGGTTTCCAATGATACTTATTATGGTGGTGATAATATTTACGGTTGGTCATTCACGGCAACGCCCTATAACTTGTTGAAATTGACGAAGAAAATGGAGGAACAGGCGGCAGTTTCTTTGAATCCTGAGCGTAATTCTTTCAAAGCCATCGGTAAATTTATTCGTGCGTATTCGTATGTGTGGCTTACGCAACGAGTGGGCGATATTCCAACGGACGAAGCGGGTTTGGGTTTGAGTAATCTAACGCCAAAATATTCAACTCAAAAGGAAGTTTATCTCAAAGCCCTTCAATTGTTGGAAGATGCCAATACTGATTTGAACGCTTTGATTCCAACAATCAACACGGCAACCAATATTAGTGGAGATATTTACTACAATAATGATTTGAAAAAGTGGCAAAAAGCAATTAATACCTACAAATTAAGGGTTTTAATTAGTTTGAGTAAACGTGCGGACGATTCGGCAGATTTAGGAATCAAGCAAAAATTTGCGGATGTTATTACCAATCCAACAAAATATCCAATCATGGCAAATAATGCCGATAATTTAGCTTTTGTCTATAATGCAGCCTATAATCCATATCCGATAACGCCAACGGATTTTTATAACCGAAATACCAACATCGGTTTTCCAATTTTGGATATTATGACCAAAACTGAAGACCCAAGAACTTTTGTGTTGACAACCCCAGCCCCAGGATTAATCAAGGCAGGAAAAAAAGCGAGTGATTTTACGGCTTATGTAGGTTCAAATATTGGTAAACCGCTGACGGCTTTGGCGGCAGATAAAGCCAGTGACGTAGCCAACAGTCCGTATTCATATATCTCATATTTGCGTTATTATCAGTCATTTGTGGGTCCAGAACCAAATATATTATTGGGTTATTCTGAAATGTGTTTCAATATTGCCGAAGCCGCCAATAGAGGATGGATTACGAGTGATGCGGCTGATTTTTATACCAAAGGAATCAATGCCTCATTAAGTTTTTATGGCGTAACGGACGGTGGAATAATCAGAGTAAGTGATGCGGGAGGAAGTCCAGCCGCAACGGTAAACGTAACGGCAGACGTAAAGAAATTTCTTTCTAACGTAGCCTACAAAGGGAATAATACCGATGGTTTGAAGCAAATTTTGGATCAAAAATACGTTTCATTTTTCCAAAATTCGGGTTGGGAAGCGTTTTATAATTGGAGAAGAACGGGTTTCCCCACTTCATTCGTAACAACGGGTGTGGGCTTGAATGCCCAAGGAAAAATCCCAATGCGTTGGCAATATCCAGTGGACGAAACTACCTATAATGCAGCGAATGCAAAAGCCGCTATTCAGAGCCAGTTCAGCGGAAACGATGACATATTTTCAATGATGTGGATATTGAAATAGATTAGCTGAGTATAAACAACGGGGACTTCAATTGGAGTCCCCTATTTTTTTAAATATGACTAAAATAATAGTAGGCATTATCTTTTTACTGCTGAATACATACTGGCTCAAAGCTCAAATCACGGGGCAAACCTATCCACGTACCGTTAATTATATCAGTGTTGTTCATCCAATTGCTACGGTTTATGAAAATGAAACAGTCTATAATTTTACGAATGATTATACGGTGGGCTTTCCTATTGGCATAAATATTTTGAAAAGCGATCGTTTCGGATTTAGTTTTGAAATTACCCCTTTTATCAAATCCGAAAATGGTGTTAGCAAAATGAATAATGTTCTGTTCCATCCTGGCATTATGTTTCGTAGAAAAAATGGTTTTACCATCAACACTCGCATGGCTTTTGAAACCGCTGGCCGTTACGGATTTACTGCCGTTTTTAGTAAAGTAATCGCCAAGACTCCAACTTATAATTATTTTATTGCACTGCCTGTACCTTTCCGTTTTGGTAATGAACGTCCCACTTCTATCGGAGCTGGATTGCAAGTGGGAATAACATTTTAAGGTATTTTATTTCACCGTTTATTTTTCAAAATAATTTTAAATCCCCATATATTCCATGAAAAAAATATTCGTCATTTCAATCCTTCTCTTGGCTCAAAGCAACCTTTTTGCCCAAGACAGTACTATTGTTTTTCATGCAAAACGCCAAATAAAATTAGAAGGCGGTAGCAATTTTAGAGATTTGGGCGGTTATCCTACCCAAAACGAAAAACACGTAAAATGGGGAGCAATTTATCGTTCCGCCGATGTTAGTAAGCTAACAGACAAAGACTTGACAACCTTAAAAGACTTAAATCTTGCCACGGTGTGTGATTTGAGAGGACCCGATGAATTGAAACAAAAGCCAGACCATTTGCCTGAAGGAATTTATTATTTGAACCTCCCCGCAGGAAGCGAAAATGTGAAAGTGAATACCAATTATTTCACGATGAATCTGGATTCGATGATGACGGCAACTTATAGCAAAACCGAACATTTGAAAGCAAAATACAAGCCGATGTTCGACCAATTGTTAGTCTTAAAATCTGGGAAATCGTTGATGTTTCATTGCACCGCTGGCAAAGACCGCACTGGCATGGGAGCCGCTTTAATACTTTCAGCTTTGGGTGTAGATAGAAAATATATCATAGAAGACTACAAAGCCACCAACGTATTTTGGAAGGAAGGCGGAAAAAATTATGCTCAAATGATGATAAAGGCTGGCATGGCAGAAAGTAAAGTATCGTCAATGTTATCTGCCAATCCAGTATATTTAGAAACATTTTTCACAGCCATTGATAATAAGTACGGTTCGATGGATAATTTTTTGAAAAATGAAATGGAATTGAATACTGAAAAGTTGAAGGCTTTGAAAGGAATGTATTTGGAGTAGAATTTTAA
>JANPGQ010000206.1:0-13060 GCA_031423975.1 Cytophagales bacterium
CAAACATACTTACCGATGGGAAAAATATCTTTTTCAGTGGTGAAGTTGGAGAAATTATTGAAGCCGATAAAACCCTGCAAATCACCATCAAAGAAATTTTAGAACCATTCTGTAAAAGTATAGATTTTGATGTAAATTCCTTAGCTACAAGGTTTTATCCTCTCGGAAAAAACCATGAAATAATTATTGACCCACATAGACAATTCGGACAGCCTATTATTGGTGATACTAATATTCTCACAGAAACAGTTTTTGACCTCTATCGTGCAGGAGAGCCATTAAAAGTAATCGCTAATATTTTTGAACTCACATCAAAGCAAGTGAAAGATGCTATTGATTTTCACCGTAATGCCGCTTAATGAAAATATTTATTGACGAAAATTTATCTCCTTTCTTAGCAAAAGGACTACACATATTAGAACAACCAATGGCTGATGGATTTGAGGTTTTATCAATCAAAGAAGTATTTGGAAAAGGCATTAAAGACGAAGATTGGATTCCACAAGTCGGTAAACTGCATGGTGTTGTCATAACCCAAGATAAAAATATCCACCGAACAAAACCCCAAAGAGACCTTTTTGAAAAACATGGAGTAGGTGTATTTTTTATTTCACCACCCAAGGGTAAAGGCTATACTTATTGGCAAATGGTTGAATTACTGATAACTCATTGGAGAGAAATTAAAGAAAAATGTGAGACAAAAAGACCGTTTTCTTTTATTTGTCGTCCACGTTCAGGTTTCAAAAGATGGTAAATAAATCAATCAAAAAGCCCCTCAATTCAACCGAATTGAGGGGCTTTTGTTTTAAACATTCCTAATCATCCAAAGCCTGATAAATTACTTGTCTAAAAAGGTTATTTAGGTTATCGCCCTTGGTTTGCTGGGTTTGTTTCATGATTACGCCAATAATTTTTTCTTTGGGGTCGGCAAAATAATTGGTATTGAAATACCCTCCCCATGTAAATGTACCTTCGCTACCGATACCGCCTTTTGCTTCTCCGCAGGCTCTGAGCACGCTGTACGCTAAACCGAAAAAACTATCACCTTTTTCACCACCAAAAAGGTTTTCGGTTTGGTTGGAAAGAATGGCATCAATCGTGGTTCTACTCAAATATCTTTTGCCGTTCATTTCACCACCGTTGATATACATTTGCAAAAAAGTTGCGTAATCTTTGGCGGTACTCGAAAGCCCCGCACCACCCGAAAAGAAGGTTTTTGCTCCTTTTATCGGATAATCAGGGTCGTAGAAAGTAGTAGGAAAACGTTCAAATCCACCGTCTTTACTACTTTTCTGAATAGAAACTAAACGACTTGCTTTGCCATCTGGCAAGTAGAAATACGTATCCGACATACCCATAGGGTCAAACATTCTTTTACGTAAAAATTCGTCAAAAGGCATTCCCGAAATTACTTCGATAAAATAACCCATTACGTCTAATCCTTCAGAATAAACGTATTTTTCGCCTGGGTTATGATGCAATGGAAGTTTGGCTAATTTCCTGACTGATTCACCCACTTTTATAGATTCTGTCGTGAATAAATCGGTAATTCCTGCCTTTTTGTACATGGCTTTAAATTTTTCGTCGCCATCAATTACGCCATAACCCAAACCCGAAGTGTGGCTCAATAAATGCCTAATCGTGATTTCATTTTTGGCAGGTTCGGTGGTATATGTCGTGTCCTTGAAGGTAAACGATTTCAATAAAGTTGGATTCTTGAATTCTGGAATATATTTAGAAATGGGGTCATCTAATTGAAATTTTCCTTCTTCCCAAAGCATCATTACGGCAGTAGAGGTAATGGCTTTACTCATGGAAGCAATTCTGAAAATATCATCTTTCTTCAAAGCCCTATTACTCTGATTATCAGCCATTCCAAAGGCTTTATGGTAGATAATTTTTCCATTACGCACCACGATTGCCGCCACGCCAGGTACTTCTTTATTGTTGATGGCATTCTGAAAAACGTTATCCATTCGGGCAATTCGCTCGCTCGACATTCCTACGCTTTCGGGCGTACCGTCGGTGGGAGCAGGAGAATTTTTGAGGGATTTAGTTTGTGAAAATCCTGAAAAGGATAAAAATAGCAGTAAAAGACAAAGTCTATTCTTCATGGTTTTGATTTTAAATCTGTTTAAACAAAAAGAGTATTTAGGGCTGTAAATATACTCTTTTTACGCAAAAAAGCCATTCAAACATGGCTTGAATGGCTTTTGGTGCGGTAGTATTTAGCGTAATCAGTCGGGAACAAACGTTACATCAGCAAAACCGTAAAAGGCATTAAAGGTAGAATAATCTACGGCAGGAAATACAGAAACAGCCGAAGAAGCATAAACTGATTTTTGAATTACAATACTGCCACTGGTGATTGGAAATATTGTAGTAGGTGAGCCAGTTGTTTTATTTAATTTATTATAGGCTTTTGCAACCGTACCAATAGTAGTGTTGATACTTACTACATATTTTTTATCCTTTTCTATAATCAATTCATCTACTGATGCCGCTGAAAATTTATTGGGGCTGGACTGTTCAACACTTTTCTGACGTAATAATGCTTTTGTATTGGCATCCCAAATAGATACTGTATAAGTTCCAGGGTCAACCATTTGGGAGGCTAATTGGGTAATTTTCCCATTTGTTGAAGCACTAAAAATGTATCCTACCTCAAACTTCCCAGTTGACAAGGCACTAACTGTCCAAGTGGCATCCTTCAATAACGAAGCTACGGGATTTTCACTGGGTTTCACAGCCACAGAATCATCTTTTTTACAAGCATTTAAGAGCAATCCTAAAAAGAGAAAAGGAATAAATAATTTTTTCATTGTGTTTAAAATTTTAAGGTAAGTAATTGATTACAAGTATTTTATAAATTTACACAGTACAAATATTGATTGTAAATTCTAACAGATTTAACCTCGACAATAAAAATCAACCCATTATTTAGTAACTGGTGAATTTCATATTCATTCACTTTGTTAGTCGTGAAAATTGGAACGATGGAAACAAAAAATCCAATATTTATTATCTTTTTGCGTTTTTGATACGGTGAAATTCTTTACATTTGCCCACAGAAAAATCCTTATTGATGAAAATTAGAAACTTTTCGTATATTATATTATTAATCATTTCATGCCAAATATTGAGCGGATGTCTATGGGCAAGGCGTTGTCCCGAACGTTCATGTAGCGTATCAACCGAGCATCGGCACGAAGGAGGTATATACCGCCCCAGACCTGCGTTTTCGTGGGTAACAGCTAAAAAACATTGGCCCTGGAAAGCCTTCGGAAATGGCAAAAAGAAGAAATATGATGGCAAAAAGGATAAAAAAACGGGCAAAACGAAGTTTAAATATACCTTGCCAGGAGAGAAACAGTAGGATTTATCGGTTCACGGGGAACGGTTAAAGGTAAACGGAAATTCAACAATTCAATCATTCATAACTATTTTTATGTCTAACAACGATATTTTCAAAAAATTAAGAGTAGCCCTCAGTCTTCGCAATGATGACATTATAGAAATTATGGCTTTAGTAGGCTTCAAAGCCACAAAAGCTGAAATTGGTGATATTTTCAGAGCCGATGACCATCCCAATTTTAAAAAATGTGGCGACCAATATTTGCGTAATTTTTTGAATGGTTTAGTGATTCACATGAGAGGACCGAGGGAAGAGGTTAAAGAGTAGAAATTAGATTTCAGAGAATAAATTATGGCTTATAAAAAAACTTCTCGAAACAATATCCATTGCGGGTATTCCACTTTCGAGAAGTTCAAATTTGAGAAGAAAACTTCTCGAAAGTAAAAAAAAACTTTCGAGAAGTTGCACAACAAACATCGACAATCGAATATCAAACCGAGCGACGGTCGCATCAAAATACTACCGAATATACCGCTCAAAAAACTCATAAATCCGCAACATTCTATCAATTCGCTGACGAACATTTCCTGTACGTGAAAGCTCATGCGTTGCTCCTGGCATACGAACATATTCCACTTCTTTACCCAAGATTTTTAAGGATTTATACATCATTTCCGACTGGATAGGTCCCGTCCGTAAGTCGTTTTCACCGTGTTTTATCAACAAAGGCGTTGTGATTTTATCCACATAAGAATAGGGTGATTCACGGTCTAAAATTGCCTTTGATTTGGCATCCCAAGGCAATCCGAAATAGTTGGGTGTGAGTCGCCAAGCATTGCCTTCACCCATGAAAGTTGTCAATTCGTAAACGCCTCTTTGGGCAAAAGCGGCCTTAAAACGGTGGTCGTGTCCTACAATCCAAGCCGTCAAATACCCCGCATACGAGCCACCCGTAATTACCTGACGGGCGGTATCAACCCATGCTTCTTTGGCTGCATCGGTGGCGGCAGCTAAAACGTCTTCGGCAGGTCCAGTTCCCCAATCTTGATAATTAGCAAATTGAAAATCTTTACCATAACCACCTGATCCTCTTGGATTTGCATACACAATACCATAACCTTGCGAACACATATATTGAAATTCATGCCACATCGAAGCCTCGCCAGGTCCCCACATTGCCGTTGGTCCACCGTGCATATTCAAAAGCAATGGGTACTTTTTACCTACCTCAAAATTGGCAGGTTTCATAATCCAATATTCTACCGTTAAACCCTTTGAGTTCGTGTAAGTTCTTTTTTCAGGAAACGATAAAGCTTTGTTTTTCAAATAGTTATCATTGTGATAAGTCAATTTTACAGCGTTTTTCATCATCAAATCTGCCGAATATAATTCAGAAGGGTTTTTAACATCGGTTTTGGCGTAAACGATACGGTCTTTGGCAATATCAAAACTGGAAATCCCTGATTCAAAATCTGATAATCTTTCTACTTTTTTAGTCTGAATATCAAGGCGATACATCGGAATTGCCCCGTTGGAATTGGCAGCAAAATAAACCGATTTTGAATCGTCCGACCACTCAAAATTATTCACGGCACGGTCGAAAACGATAGGCGAAATATTACTTCCATCAGCATTGGCAATCATGGTTTGATTGAAGCCCAACCACTCAACTTTAGACATCGTAAAAATCATCATTTTACTATCTGGCGAAAGCGTAACGTTACTGTACGAAATCCCCTTCTCTCCTACCAATTGGCGTAAATTAGAACCGTCAGTATTCATGCTAACAATTACAGTATTTTGCTCACGGTCAGGGTGTTGCAAAGAATCTCGTCCGCAAATAGCATATATTTTCTTACTATCTGCCGACCACGCAGCACCGTTAAATGACCAAAAACTACGACTAATTTGTAGCGGCTTTGCCCCTTCTTTGGCATCCATCACAAACAGTAAATTGAAACGTATTTCGGGTTCGGTAGTGGCTTCACCTTGAAAGTTTAAACGGCTAAAAACTTTGGCTTTTTTATCCTCAACATCTTTATCCAAATACGCCCTAATTTCCTCTAAATTACCATCTGGATTTGCCTTGATTTTCTTATCAGTTTTCAAAAAATCATTACTCTTAAAACCCGCTTTTTCCATCGACCACGAAGGCAATTTCTTGGTAGGGTTCAACACAGAATCTTTCAATAGTTCTGATAAAGTAACATTGATAGAGAACAAAATCTTCGAGCCATCAGGTGAATATTGCGGATTATTGGCTCCGTATTTCAAATCCGTTAATTGGATGGCTTCCCCGCCATCAAGCGACATCATAAAAATTTGCGATTTACCTTTCACATTTCGAGCGAAGGCAATTTGCTTGGAATCTGCACTCCACGAAGCGCCACCAACGCTCTCCATACCTCGAGTCAATTGCTTAACTCCTTGAAAATCAGTAAGCCATAGATGGCTACGGTAATCAAAATCCAACTTGTCAGCCTCATTAGCTTCGTTGGTTTTGAGGGCATAAATGGCACGTTTTCCATCGGGCGAGATAGCTACGTTGGCAACGGTTTTCAACTTGGTCATGTCCGTGACCAAGATTTTTTCTTTCCCCGACTGGGCGAGCGAAAGGTTTGTGATTAGGCAAAAAAAGAGAAATAGTTTTTTCATGGTTGATGAATAAAATGTTTGGAAAAGTGTTTGTTCAAATTTAAGGATAAATTGTATAGGTTGGTGAGGTTGGTTTGTAGATTAGCCTTTTTGATTTTTATAATTTTCCATTAAAAATCAAATCTTTCAAATAAAACCTAATAAATAGATAATTTATCTATTTAAAAAGCAAAATACCTCATTTTTTAACCTACATATTGACAAAAAATAGATTTGTCAAGCGTAAAAATATTAGTATCTTTGTAGCCACATTTACCTTTTAATATTTTATGTTTTCAGAGAGAATAAAGTCGAAATCTTCGGGATTGTTGTTGTATGGTATTACGCCGCCCAAGTCGCAGGTTGAGCCACAGAGAGTTATTGAAATTGCAGAAAAAACCCTTGCTCGTTTGCACGGATAGGATATTGATGCCTTGGTAGTTTATGATGTTCAGGACGAATCTGCCCGCACCACCGAAGAAAGACCTTTCCCTATTCTATCTGCCCACGACCCTTTTGAAATTGACAAAAACCATCTTCATACGCTCGAAATCCCCAAAAACATATATCGTCCCGCCAGTAAATTCACGCAGGACGAACTCAGCGTTTGGGTGGATGATGTGGTTACACACAACTTTTCGCCCGTATTCGTAGGCGTACCCGCACCTGATTTTGTACCTATCACTACGCTTCCACAGGCGTATAATGTATGGCGTAAGCACGAATCAACCTCTGTAATTGGAGCCGTGATGATTCCAGAACGCCATGCCGTTTTGAATGATGAAGACCAACGGATTTTGGATAAAATGTCATCAGGTGTGAGTTATTTTATTTCTCAATGTGTTTTCAATGTTGATTACGCCAAACGAGTAATTGATGATTTAGCAAAAACTTGTACTGAGAAAAATATTGAATTACCGACCATTATTTTTACGCTAACTGCCTGTGGTTCAATCAAAACGCTTCATTTTATGGAGTGGTTAGGGATTCATATTCCCGAAGAATTGAAAGAAGAATTCAGAAATTCAGAAAATATATTAGAACGTTCAGTAGAGGTTTGTATCAATATTGCAGATGAACTGATTGAACATTGTTCAGCCAAAGGTGTTCCGTTTGGTTTTAATATCGAAAGCGTTGCCATAAGAAAAGATGAAATCGAAGCATCTATTGCTATTGTGAATACGATTGGAGAAATGTTAAAGGCGAAGGGAATTAGAGGATAGTTTTTTTAGCTATGACCGGTTCGCCATAACGATGATGAATTATGTAAAAAGGCTGTTTCTACGAGAGAAACAGCCTTTTTAGTTTAATAATGTAATCAAAAATCTATCATCGCCACAGGGCAGTTCATACCTCATTACTAAAAAAGAACTCATTTCGGCTTCTCATAACTACTACTATCCACCTTAACTTTACCATCTTTATCACGATAAACTTTGAGGTAAGCATGTTGCCTGAAACCGTCTTTATAAATTTCTTTGGGTTTATTATTTTCTAATTTTGAGGATGTTGTTACACTGACTGTTTTGGGGAAATTGTTTTGAGCTACCGTATAAACCTTTGGCTTTTCATCCGTTTTTTCTACTTTTTTCTCTGTATTCTTCGCTAATTGTACGGGGGCTTTTTGAGTGGTATCCATTCTGATTCTACCTTCGCTATCGGTATAAACTTTCACGTATTGATACTGACGAAAACCATTTACACGGTTATCTGCTTGAACGGATTCTATCACTTTTTGGGTATCCTTTACCGTTGTTTCAATTTTCTGAACGGGGGGGGCTACGGGGGTGATTATAATTTTTCTATCGGGCGAATAAACCTTATGATTTTGAGGAGCTACGGAATAGGCTTCTTGAGGAGTTGGCGGGGTAACTATCGAAGAATCAAGTCGATAACGACCATCGGCATCTTTGATTACTCTAATATATTTATGCTGACGAAAGCCCATTTTATCACCTTCTTCTTGTCTTTTTCTCAGGCTATCGGATAACACAAACGACTCTGTAACGGGCTTAGGCTGAACACTTTTGGGCAATGGAATTTGTGCTATTGAGGTAGAATCTAACTGTACTTTTACTATATTTTTGCCTGTAATACTCACGGCTTCATACTGATTGAATTCCCGATTAAATTCACCCTTTGCTCCCGCATAAAATGTAGGAATGGTGTATTCAGAATTATCCATCGACAATATTCTCATTTGCACATCTGCTTCACCTGGGCCTAAAAGTTCTAAATCTTTGGCTGCCACAAACGAAAGGTCAATCATTCTGTTATAAGCAAAAGGACCTCGGTCGTTGATTTTGACTACTGCGGTGCGGTTGTTGGTAGTATTGATTACCTCTACGATGGTATTGAAAGGTAAGTCTCGATGGGCTGCCGTGTATTCGGCACGGTCATAGACTTCGCCACTTGATGTGGTTCTGCCATGAAATTTGTCTGCGTAATAAGATGCTCTCCCATAATACTTTTCCCCCACCTGTGCCTGCAAATTTACAAAGACTAACAATAATAAAGTAAAAACTAATAATGGTTTGGCTAAATTCATAAAGTCGGAATGGTTTTTTAATGGCAAGGAATTCTTTTCAGTGAACATTGAACAGATTTGATAACTGGTAATTGTTTACTGATAACTGATATGTAAAGATACGCAAAGAGAATAAGTTTACAAAAGATAGGAGATTTGGGCAATTTGAAGGTTTTCTTCAGATTTCAAGGTTACGATAAAGGCGTTTAAGAGAAATGGGGCAATTGCCCAATGTGTGAAGAAGAGCTATTGATTCGTCTGTTTCATAGTCTCTCAGAATCCAAGAATTGTCTTCTTGCTTGGTATAAACCGATACTTGTTTACGTTCTTGGCTTACCAAAACATATTCCTTGAAACTGGATAAAGCACGATAGTATTCAAATTTGGTATTTTTATCGTGTTCTTCGGTAGATTTTGATAAGACCTCTACCACTAATAAAGGGTTTACGATGGTATCTTTTCTACCTAAATAAAATTCTGGCTTTTCACAAATTACTACGGCATCTGGATATACTACTTTATTGAAAGCATCAATTCTGATTTTGGTATCGCTATTGCTTACCATGAAATCTAATTCATTTTCCTCAATAAAATTATCAATTAACGAAGCTATTTTTTGAGCTAATAAATTGTGTTGGAGTTTTGCACCAGCCATTTTTATAATAATACCGTTATGAAATTCATGCTTTTCTGATGCCTTTTCCTCTGCTTTGAAATATGCTTCTACCGACACTTTCTTTGTAGTAGAAAGCAACCGACGACTTTTAGAAACATAACTCGTTTGAACCATGATAATTTTATTTTTTCAAAAATAATGAAAAATATGGACAAATAAAAAGAGGTTGCCTTTCTTCGACAACCTCTCTTTTATTAAGCGAACAGAACGCCCCACACTATGCTCTATCTTCAATTGATACATACGAACGCTCGGTTGCTCCTACGTATACCTGACGTGGGCGACCGATTGGCTCTTTATTAGCTTTCATTTCTTTCCACTGTGCTATCCAACCTGGCAAACGACCGATGGCAAACATGACAGTGAACATATCCGTTGGAATGCCCAAAGCACGGTAGATGATTCCCGAATAGAAATCTACGTTTGGATATAATTTACGAGCTACGAAATATTCATCGCTCAAAGCGGCTGCTTCTAATTCGGCGGCAATTTTCAAAATTGGGTCGTTGATTCCCAAAGCTGCTAAAACATCATCTGCCGCTTTTTTGATGATTCTGGCACGTGGGTCAAAGTTTTTGTAAACTCTGTGTCCAAAACCCATCAATCTGAAACCCGAATTTTTATCTTTCGCCATTGCAATATACTTGCTGGTATCGCCGCCATCAGCTTTGATTTCTTCCAACATCTCAATTACCTCTTGGTTTGCTCCACCATGAAGTGGTCCAGAAAGGGCATTGATACCTGCCGAAATCGAAGCGTATAAACTTGCGTGCGAAGAACCTACCAAACGAACGGTGGACGTTGAACAATTTTGTTCGTGGTCGGCATGAAGAATTAATAATTTATTCAATGCCGATGCTACCACTGGATTTACTTGATAAGGTGCAACGGGCAAAGCAAACATCATATTCAAGAAATTTGAGCAATAATCCAATGAGTTATTAGGATAATTGACTGGATGTCCTTGTGATTTTTTGTAAGACCATGTAGCCATTGAAGGCATTTTAGCCATCAAGCGGATAATGTTCAATTCGTCAGAACCACCTTTTTCTCCTGTATAAAAAGCCGACATCGCACAAACCATTGCTGACAAAACGCCCATTGGGTGAGCATTGACTGGGAAACCTTCAAAAATCTTACGCATGTCCTCGTTCACGATGGTGTGCATTCGAATTTCGTATTCAAAGTCAGCGTACTGTTCTTTGGTAGGCAATTCACCGTAAATTAACAAATAAGCCACTTCCAAAAAGGAAGCCTTATCGGCTAATTCCTCGATTGAATATCCTCTATAACGAAGAATTCCTAACTCACCGTCCAAAAACGTAATGGCACTTTTAGTAGCCCCTGTGTTTTTGTAACCAGAGTCAATGGTGATATGACCTGTTTCATCACGGAGTTTAGCAATATCAATTGCTTTTTCATCTTCACTTCCAGTAATTACTGGAAATTGATACTTTTTGTCACCTAACGATAATTCTGCAAATTCTGACATAACCTATATAATATTGGGCTTTATCTTAAAAAGATATATTTTTATTTTGTTGATACGAAGATAAAAGGAAATTGTTATACTCAATATATCAGTAGATATTTCTTAACAAAGTTTAGATTTTTGTTAAAAAAATACTATATTTCAAGCGTATCTCCCTGTATTTTCATAATGCTAACGCAAGATAATCACGAAAAGTTAAACCACTATTAAATTTTAAATTTATCCGTAAATTTAAAATTTAACAATCCATTATTTGATAAAATTAGTTGTTCATATTTCGATACTTGATATTCGGAGTTTAATTATCTAATAATTAGCAATTTGCCTTAAAATACAACATCGTTTTAGATTGTATTGACTACTTATATTTGAAAATAAATAAATTTTGCTTTAATATTTGAATTATGTAATTTTAGCACATGACAGAAACACATACCTTGGAAGAATTTTATCAATCAAAATTCAACTGGATTCCCGATAATTTGAAGACGGATGTTGGGCATTTTAACGTTTTTAAAATAGATGATTTTATTGGCGATAATCCCAAACCTGTACCTTATAACAGAAGACAATACTACAAAATCAGTTTACTAAAAGGCAAAAGAATATTTCACTATGCCCACAAATCGGTTGAAGTTCAACAGTATTGTTTGCAGTTTGCCAGTCCGCAAATTCCTTATAATTGGGAATATCTATCAACTGAACAAAGTGGCTGTTTTTGTGTATTTACTTCCGACTTCTTTGTGCAGTTTGGTAATTTAAAAACGTATGAAGTTTTTCAGCCCAATGGTACACATATATTTGAGCTTACGGAAGAGCAATTTATAGCATTTAAGCCTATTTTCGATAGAATGTTTAACGAAATAGAGTCTGATTATAAGTATAAATATGATGTTTTGAGAACCTTAATATTGGATATTTTGCACCAAGCTATGAAGATGCAGCCTGCAATGAGTGTCAGAAATCATGATAGTAATGCTTCGCAAAGAATTGCTATATTGTTCTTGGAATTGTTGGAAAGACAATTCCCGATTGAAGACTTGCAACAACGTTTTCAACTACGTTCAGCTTCAGATTATGCCGACCAATTGGCAATTCATGTCAATCATCTGAATAAATCCTTAAAGGAAATTACAGGAAAATCGACCTCTGATATTATTGCCGAAAGAGTAATCCAAGAAGCCAAAATGCTGTTAAAAAATAGTCATTGGAATATCTCTGAGATAGCATATAGTTTGGGTTTTAATGAGGTAACCCACTTCATTAATTTTTTCAAGAAGAAGTTGAGCCTTACTCCGTTGAAATTTAGGAATGATTGAATTTCGTCATTTTTGATTTGAATAGCGTTGTTCTATTGTTACAAAGCATTTTTACCTTTGCATTATCAATTTAAACAAAAATCAAACATGAAATTAGCAAACAATAAAATTTTAATTACAGGTGGTGCAAGTGGAATTGGCTTAGGACTCACAGAAAGATTTATTAACGAAAATAATACAGTAATCGTTTGTGGAAGACGTGAATCTGTCTTGCAAGAAGTAGCAGAGAAATTCCCTTCAGTAATTACCAAAGTGTGTGATTTGACCCATGAGGCGGAGCGAATTGAGCTGTATAATTGGGTGGCAGAAAATCATAGTGATTTAACGATATTGGTCAACAATGCAGGTATTCAGAACTGGATGAATGTTTCGGATGAGGATTTTTATGAAAAGGCTAATCAAGAAATTACAACCAATATATTAGCTCCAATCCATTTGTCATCGCTTTTCGTAAAGTTAAATTCTTTGGAAACAATTATCAATGTAACCTCTGGTTTAGCCTTTGTACAGCTTTCAAAAGTGCCAGTTTATTGTGCTACCAAGGCATTTTTTAGCTCATTTACACGCTCTTTGAGACATCAGTTAAAATCAAAAAATATCGAAGTAATTGAGATGATTCCCCCTGCGTTGAATACTGACCTCGGTGGAAAAGGTTTGCACGATGAACAACCTGCGGTAAGTGACTTCGTGGATGCAGTTTTTCAACAAATGCAAGAAGGTAAAACTGAACTCACCTTTGGTTTTAGTGAAGTAATGGCAAAAGCAACGCCAGATGTCATTCAGGCAACTTTTAACAGAATGAATCCGTAATATAAGGTTCAATGTTTAGGATTATTAAAAAGGCAAGCGAAGTACATAAAATTTTGTACTTCGCTTGCCTTTTTCATTTCTAAAAACAAATCAATTCCCACTCTTCACACGCCCTTTCTCATCTTCCAAACCTGTCTGACGTTGGCGAGCAGAGGCTACCTTGTTATTGCCGAAGCGATAGGTGAACGTCATGCGGGCGGTGCGGCTTTCCCATTTGTTGGCTATCTGAACATCAATATCATTAAAG
>JANPGQ010000207.1:0-2001 GCA_031423975.1 Cytophagales bacterium
ACTATCTATCCCTTAAAAAATAACCTTTTACCGTTACAAAATACTCTAAATCAGTCATTTATAATTCATTGTAATACTTAGTCAAAAGCCTATACCGTTAAGTAATTTTTATCTAACCCTTTATACACATTATTTGAAATAAAAAATGACCTACAATTGCAGGGCATTTTCTATGAAAACTGATTTTAATTGAGAGCAACCAACTGTTTAGTATATTTTACGTACTGTTTTTCTGTTTCTTTTACATACGTTTTGTGGGTTTTCCCATACTTATTGCTCAGTTCAAAGGTGTATGTTCCATCAGGCAAATCTTCTAAATTCAAATCAACTTTTGCTTGGCTTTCTTTCTTATCCATATATTTTGAATAAAGCCAATTTCCATCCTTGTCTAATATTCTCAATTGTAGCACACTGTTATCTCCATCTCGTTTAGTTAATAGAACACTCATTTTAAAAGCATTTTCTCGACCATTAAATTTTGCAAAGTAAGAAGGCGTTGCAATCACATTTGGATTGAGATTTTCAACTTCTGCCACATCTTGTGCCTTTGCAGTTTGAACAAACAACATTGCTAAGGAAGCAATTTTAAATAGATTTTTCATTGTTTTATTGTTTAAGTTTAATTCGGTAAGTTCGTTTGAACATGACAAAATTAGCACCTTAAACAATTGATTAAAATAACCTGTTGCAGTCTAAAATACTGCTAAATTGCTGATTATAAACCGTTTACTCGATATGATTACCATTGGGTAAATATGGTATGACCTTTTATGCACATCATAAAAATGCCTCATTATTGATTGGCTAATGAGGCGTTTAAAAAACTGAATTTGTTCAAATCCTATTTACGTACATTTCTGAAATCCGCTTTTGATATAATTGGTAATTCTTCCAGCTACCTGAAAACCGAATGTTCTATTATTTACTAACAACTTTCCATAATGATTATCCTTCAACCTCGCAAAAGTACCATCAGTGGTTATGTCCATTTGTGGACAAGGTCTATTGTTTTCTACATTGCCCGGTCCCCATTCCCAAATGATATAACCCACCTTATTTTTGGCACATAGTTTTGCAAAACGTTGGTAATCAACCTCTCCTTTATCACTACATACACTTTCACCATCGTCAAAACCACCGTATTTAGAAAGTTCTGCATCAATAAAACAATAACCATCGGCAACTGCTTTGTTAAAAATATCTTCGACAAAAGTCTGTCCGTCTGTAAATCTTTTGGGCCAATATGAATGAAAAGAAAAAATCAAATTCTTTTGCGAATCTATAGTAAGTAATTCCGTAGCTGTGTTTACGGTTTGTCCTGTTCTAATAAAGCTAAAACATTTTAAACTTTTGCCAAAATCTAAACCATCAATTATTAATGGCACATTTATTCCCGCAGTTCGCATTTTAATGATTGCATCAGAATATTTTTGAATATATTCGGGTAAGAGTGCATTCAATTGCTCTTCCGAATCATCACATTCGGGAGTAGCTTCATTGGCAATATTAATAATTAGAGCATTTTGATGCTTTTTTAGAACCAATAATACATCTGGGCGAGTCCAAAAATCCACATATTCAGACAATCTGTCAAATCCACTTCTACTATCGGCATCACCCGTAAAATCCCATAACCCAATAATTGGAATCATTTTTTGAGCTTTACAATTTGTAATAACCGCATCTAATTCCTTAACCAAAGTATCTACAAGGATGCCATTTGCATCTTTTCTTTTTATAGACCAAACTATTCTCACACAATTTGCTCCTGTTTTGGCAATTTCAGGAAGGATTTTTGTGCCAATTCTTTTTATGGGGTCTTGTTCAAAAATAAACATTTTGTTTACGCCCCTTAGCAATACAGGTTTGCCGCAAGGGTCAAGGAGTTTCGCTCCAATTACATTAAAAAATTTATCCATAATCTTTTATTTTGAGGTAAGTTTATTCATTCAATAATCGCTCTTGTATTGCCTTCGCCACTGCCTCTGTGCCGCATTGTAC
>JANPGQ010000208.1:0-2784 GCA_031423975.1 Cytophagales bacterium
GGATAACATCAGCGTTTTCAAAATTGGCAGTTGTTGCATATCCACCTTCTTGTAGAATTGAGGTAACTATCTCAGAATCAGAGAAATTCATCTGACAGCCATAACTTTCAATGTATAATTTTTTTTTACCTTTCGCATTTATCTCCTCCACAGAAGTTCTTGGGGCATCCAAGGCTTCTTTATCTTCAACTGTAAGTATTTCTAACTCTCTCATGATTTTGTAAGCATCGTAAATTATTGGGCAAATTTACGAATAAATATGACAGAATGGCAGATTTATTTTAAAACATTCTTAATATGATACTCCTGAATCAAAGCAGATTTTTCAGGAGAAAGTGTAAAACTTACTTCAATATTAGCATTTTCACCTTCCAAAATAAATGCTCCTCGAAGATTATTTTCAGGAATCATCTCTCTGACTTTCAATATTTTACCCGCTTTTGCATAAATTGCTTCGGCTTCTTTTCTGAGGCTATTGGGGAAATAATCCAAAAAGAAATTCTCGGCAAAAATTCCCGTTACTTCGGCATTATTCCATGTTGGCAAAATATTTACTAATTCCTTTTGACGTTGTTTTAGAATATCCGAGATTGGAATTAATTTCGGTTTTAAATGTCCCAAAGCAATTAATGTATCTAAGATTTGAGCGTTCAGGCTACTCGCAGGGGAGTATGTGCGGTTGGCAAAAGAGATAAAACCGATGCCAAATTCGGGTAACATTTTCCAATTACTCCCAAAACCTGGCAAACCTCCGCTGTGTCCGATATTGGTTACATGATTACAGTCTTGCACCCAACGCAAACCGTAGCCATAAGCCGAAATATTAGGGCAGGGCTTTCCTAAGGCATCTTTATTATCAACGTTGAAGGCACTAAAATTCCACGGTTGGTGCATTTCTCGCAAAGAACTTCTTTTCAAAACGGCTGATTCTGGTTTATCCGAAACCGAAGCCGAAAGATGAAAAGCTAAGTATTTTCCAAAATCTTCAATCGTGGTTAGCATTCCGCCCATTGCCCCATACGCACCGTCGCCAAGCATGGGTTGCTCTACCCAATTTTCATCCAACCAACGATAACCGAGAGCTAATTGACTTTTGGGAACTTTGGTATAATCCCAATAAGTATTTTTCATGCCCAAGGGTTTCAAAATCTTTTCAATAATATAAGTTTGATAGGTTTGTCCGCTGACTTTCTTGATAATATAGCCCAACATAGCAAAACCCATATTGCTATATTCGTAATTTGTGCCTGGCGTATTGGAGAAAGAAATACCCTTTTTGAACATTTTGAGCATGGTTTCGTCCGAAATGGCTAATTGACGGTCGCCCCAAGGATTGTCTTCTGGAAAACCTGCGGCATGGGTTAATAAATGTCGAATCGTAATTTCGGGTGAATCAGTCGAGAATTTTTGTTCCTTCAATTCTGGGATATACAGATAGGCGGGGTCGTCTAATTTCAATTTTCCAGCATCCCTCAACTGCAAAATTGCCATTGCCGTAAAACTTTTGGACATCGAAGCAATCCGATAAACTGATTGAAGATTGGCTTTGGTATTTGTTATAGTATTAGAAATTCCGAGTGCATTGGAATGGATGACTTTTCCATCAACCACTAAGCCATATACCAAGCTCGGTAAATGATTTTTAGTAGCAAAATCCTGACAGATTTGATCGATAGTTGGCAATATTGCTTTTATTTTATCGGTTTGTTCAGCGTTGTATTGACCGTAACTTTTTGCCAAAAATGCTCCTAATATGGTTAGGGAAAGAAATAACTTTTTCATAATTTGTTGATTTGAGTTTTAATTATTTTTCATCATTTGCGAGTAATATGAGTATTAATTTCTACAATAATTTTCAATATTTCACCAAAATGTATAAAAAACTAGATACAACTTTGTGGAACAGCGTTTTTCGCATTATTCATATACTAAAATTTAAACACTTCCAACAATGATTTTACAATTAGACCCCGCAATTTTAGTGGATACACCCCTCGGACAAGGACACGCAGTTTTTATTATTGATTATGGAATGCACCAAAATACTTGTTGGGTTGTGGCTATTCAAGAGACAGGAATTATCAAACACTTTGATTGTAATGATGTCCTTTTAGCTACGAATTATACTTACGGAATGAATCGCTCAAGAAACCATTTTGAACATCCAGAAGATAAGAAAAAGGTTAATAATAAAGAACCTAAAATGGATAGCCAATCCCAAAATTAAATATCATTGGATTGTTATATTCATTTCTACTTTTGAAAAGAATGAATCGGTCTCCCTCTGGGGCAGAAGGGTCAACCATTCTAAATGCTCCATCAAGCCGAATCACAAAAAAGGATAAGTCAAAACGAACTCCAAAACCCGTTCCAACGGCTATTTCTTTATAAAAACGGTCGAACTGAAAATCACTACCAGTAACCCCTTCGGTATTTTGTCCTTGCACACGCCAAACATTTCCTGCATCCACGAATAATGCTCCATTGATATTATAATCTCCAAAAATTTTTAAAATTTTAAACCTCAATTCTGCACTGGTTTCGAGCAAAACGCTACCAGGTTGGTCGAAATTTCCCTTGGCTGAACCAGGACCTAAAGCACGTGGCCGCCAAGCTCTCAAACTATTGGGACCACCCACAAAAAAGTTTTTTTCGTAAGGTAAATTGCGGTCTGTTCCATAAGAATAAGCAATTCCTGTATTGATTTTGTAGGCAAAAACGGTGTTTTTCTTTTGTCCAACCACAAAATATCTTCTATAATCAGCATTGATTCTGAGGAATTTA
>JANPGQ010000209.1:0-7214 GCA_031423975.1 Cytophagales bacterium
GTTTTTATAGCCCCATCCTGCCAGCTTTTCGCCTTCGTCATCACGAGCATCTACCCAATCATCACCATAATTCCAACGATAAATGGCTACTTTTTCTGTATTTTGACTATACGCCGATAGACTCATGCTAAGGGCAATTATGATTGTTGTGATAGTTTTCATTGTTTGTTTTATTTTTTGATTTTCTCTGATTAATTCACTTTTTTCGCCCTTGTTGGTCTGGGCGACCCCGTTCAACACAACAAAGGTAGGAAACACCAACAAAGGCAGAAAGGCAGAGAATACTGTTTACTGATAACTATTTACTGTTTACTGACCCTAACCAGCTGCGATAAAGTAGTAAATGATATAACACCCACACCAACGCCCACCATACCACAACCCACTGCCGAAGTTTTTAAACAGCTTTATCCCGATGTTAAAGAGTTCTTTTTTAAGCCATTAGAACAAGAAAAAAGTTGGCAAACTGACTTTATAGCTTCTACGGGCAAAGTGCAGTCGCTGGTGGATTATCAAGGAGAAATTATTGATATTAATGAATTGGTGGGTACGTCAAAAACGATTCCTGTTGCCATCAAAACATATATGCTGAATAATTATCCAACGGGACAGATTGTTTGGGCTTATGAATTAATGAAAAATGCTACGCAAAATGATGGTTATAAACTGATTATTAAAACCAATGCTACCAATATTTTGAACCTCTATTTTGATGCGAATAATACCTTCGTGAAAGAAGAAAAAACATTGGCAGAACAGGCTTCAAGCATTATTTTTACCAGTACCGAACAAGTAAATTTTGATGACAAAGTCCCCGCCGTAGTAAAGCAATTTATAAGCAATAATCAACTGAAACCTGCCAGTGTAATTGTCTATATTTTAACGAATAATACTTATAAAGTAGTCTTAAATTTCAGAGAACGCCCCAGTGGAGCTTTGCAGACTTCCGAAATAATTTTGACAAACCAAGGAGATTTGAAACAGTGGATTTCATCCATAGAAAATGAATATGGTTATAAGATTCTAAAAAACAGCGAGTTACCTTCTGATATTACTACTTATTTGAATACCAATTTCACGGGGTGGCAATTTGATTATGGTATTCAAGAAACTTGTTTTGGGAATACTTGTACCAATTATGCTAATATCAAAAATGGAGCAAAAGAACGTTTTTTGGTGGTAGATAGCGAATTGGGAAAAAAGGATTTAGTTTTGATTAGAACCCAACTTTTGGATGAAGCAGATTTGTTACCAAATATCAGAAATAGCTTGTCTAATAACTACACTGTTTGGACTTATATCACGGGCAAAGTTGTTTATGAACCCTATTTCCAAGCTACCAAACAAGGCGGAACGGTGGTTAATCATTATCAATTTGACATAAAAGAAAACAATGTTCAATACACCATCCGTTTAGCAGAAGACGGGAAGTTGATTTATAAATATAAAAATTAGTTTTACGGTAAAAGGCAAACTGATTTAGCAGATAAACATTTTCCGAAACTTATTCTATTGTATTTTTCCCGTTTCCCTTTTACCGTTTACCCTGTACCTTTTAAGACCTCCTAATGCTTGAAAAAGAGATACAATTAGTCCTTGCCTGTAAACGCAATGACCCCAAAGCACAAACCGCTTTTTACAATCTGTATAAAGGGCGGCTTTTGGGTATTTGCCGCCGATACGCCCGAACCGAAGCCGAAGCAGAAGACATTTTTCAAGAGGCTTTTATTAAAATTTTTAAGAATCTACACGCCCTCGAAAAAATGGAATCGGTGAATAGTTGGGTAAAGTCGTCAGTAATCAGAACCGCCATCGACCACTACCGCCAGACCATTCACGAGCGAGAACAGGTGGGTTATGAAAATATCATAGAAACGTCTGATAGTCAAGATGATAACATATTTTCAAACCTTAGTCGAGACCAAGTTTTGGGCATCATTAATACCCTACCCGATGGTTATAGAATGATAATTAACCTCCATTTGATTGACGGATACGCCCACGCTGATATTGCAGAAATGCTGAAGATATCTGCGGGAACTTCAAAATCGCAACTATCAAGGGGAAGAGAATTGTTGAAAAAAGAGTTATTGAAAATCGGGTACGAAGTAACAAATTGAAAATACCAATGGAAAATCATAAAGAAGACATATTGAAAAAATTTCTCCAAGACACTTTCTCAGACTATGAGCCTGAGCCAAGTGATACTTCTTGGGAAACTATATTTTCTGCTATTCAACCCAACCAACCTACGTTTTGGGGTAAATCCAAACCTTGGATTGCATCGGTTCTGGTTGTATTAACGGGGGTTTGGCTTTGGTACGGTTCGCCAAAAGTGGAAGCAAATAATTTGGAAATTGCTTTTAATAGTAATGAATCAGTAGGAACTCTTGCTGTGGAAAATAGAAATCATGCAGACGATAGTCAGACGGAGAAACCCCATCAATTAATGAGGAATACGGAAGTTGTCGTTTTGAAGGACGACTTCCGTAAATCTCCAAATAAATCATTGCTGAACGAAAATATAAAACATAAAAAAATTATAGTTTCAGACGATAGTCAGACGGATAGAACAACTCAATTAGGCAATAATAAAAGCATACAAACTATTGAAAATCAATACACTACAAGTAATTCAAAAAATATTTCAGTACCAAAAAACGAAACTAAAATAACAAAATATCCCAAAGAAATTATAGTAAAGAACAATGCACCAAAAGAAGAGGGAGAAAATCATCCGACTGTTGAAAAACGGTCGGATGAAACAGTGGTTTCTACGAGTGGACGAGTGGGGACAATTGCCACGGATATGAATTTAGCTACTTTTACGAGTGGACGAGTGGAGACACCCGCCACAGGGCTAACAGGCACAATAAACACAGGTCTCGAAAATTCAATTATTGAGGAAATAAGATACATTCGTCCCACAGAAAGCATTCGGAATAAAGATTTTACACTCACTAAAATTGCCTTAAACTCACCCGTGATTACGCCTATCATTACGCCAAATCGGGAGGCAAAACCCATTCGTCAGCATACTTATCTGACCATGAGTATTACGCCCATACAGACGTACAGAATTTTAACCATTAACAATCATTCCGTCCAAAATGTACAGACCAGCAATCTGTTTGATTCGGAAAGAAATGGTTGGCAATTTGACTTAGGAATGATAAAACCGATGGGTAAATTATGGAATTTCAGAAGTAATCTTAGCTATCTTAGAATGCGTCAATGGTCTGAATATAAAGTTGGTACAAACGAATTAATATTGCGAAATATTAATAATGGCAATTCTATCCAAGGTGCTTCAACTGCCCTTGAAGTGGTGGGACAAACCGTTATTGAAAGTAAAAATCTACACATGATAGGCTTGAAAATGGACGTTCAGAAGTTCTTTAAAATCACGCCTAAAAACCGATATTTCATCAGTACGGGTACCCAATTGATGTATGAAAATACCCAAAAGCAAAGCAATCTATTTTTGAACATTTCGGCTGGTTTTCAACACATTGTGAGCCAGACGACTTTTTTAACGATTGAACCAACTGCATCATACAGTCTCAACAACTTTAACGATTCCAAAAGCCTCCTTCAAGCCAACGGCTACAATTTGGGTTTGAAAATGGGGGTTAGCTTTATGGTTAAATAGTAACCACATAGGGAGAATAGGGAGGTTAGAAAATTAAGCGAAAGGTGTAATTCTTTCCTCAAAACTAACATTTCTATCCTCCCTATGTGGTTAAAATATGTGGTTAAACCTTTGACCTTATTTCCGACAAACTCCAAAGTGCCAAACCTGTTTCTACCACGGCAAAGAAAATTAAAATAGGTTTTACCATACCCAAAATTACGAACATCACCAAGCCCGCACAGAACAACAAACGCCCCTGCACCGTAGCCCGAACTATCTCTTTATTGCCACTTTTATAGATAGCATAATAATAGATAGACAGCACCAAAACCAACATTCCCAAAACACGAATCCAGATTTCGGAAGTTGGTTCAAGCCCAAAAGTTGCTAACAAAAAGTTAGGAATAAATAAAAGCTGCAAGCCTGAAATGAGGACATAAACAATTTGTCCCAAAAGTGATTTGTAATGTTTTGTTTCCATGATTTTGTTTTGGTTGGTTGGGACAGACCTACGTGCCTGCCCAATGATTGAATAAATATTATTTTTAATCTTTTGATAATCAATACCTTAGTGGATAAAAATAATTATCTTCAATTTATTCAAAATTTGTTAAATATTTTTTATAAAACGAAAACATATTTGTATCATCAATTCGTTTATCATAGAAATCAACAAAAAAATTCATGAAAAATAACATAAAATTACTGCTCTCAACTACTATTTTTTTCGTTTTTATGGGCTTATCTTCTTGTAAAAAAACGGCTTCTGATGCCATAAATGCTGCCCCCGATCTTCGAGATAGCGTTTATGCATATTCGCAAGAAGTCTATTTATGGTCAGATAATTTGCCTACCGCCAGCGTTTTTAATCCGCTTTCTTATCCAACTGCCGATTCTGTGATGCGCAAAGTAAGAACATACAGCCCTTTTGTAAACGCACGCTACCAAGATCGTTGGAGTTTTGTGATTGACAAAGCCACTTGGGACAATGTAGTGAGTGGCAATAGTACTGATACAGGAGCAGAGTATGGTTTTGTAGCGGATGGTGATTTACGAGTAAAATTGGTTTATTCACAATCATCAGCAGGCAAACAGGGTGTAAAACGGGGCTGGAAAGTCTTGAAATTTAACGGAGTAGATGCCACTTATGCGAACATCAATCAGTTGAATGTTGAATTGAATAAAGCATCACAATCCGTAATTTTTCAGAAACCAGACGGCACGCAAACAACGCTCACCTTAGCGGGTTCTACCTACAAATCTGACTATATCATCAACCCCAAAGTATTCACAATCAATGGAAATATTGTGGGATATTTTGATTTTGATTCTTTCTTGGGAAGTAGCTCAGGACAAACTACCAAGGACGAATTAGACAAAGTTTTTGCAGATTTCAAATCGAAAAATGTAACTGAATTAGTGCTTGATTTACGCTATAATGGCGGTGGATACGGCACGGTTTCTAACTATTTAGGCAGTTTAATTGCTCCAACTTCGGCAGTGGGAAAGGTGTTTGTAAACTCAGTTCATAACAAAAAATATACCTCTTGGAATAAGACAGACTATTTCACTTCGCTAACTAATAGCCTGAAAGTGAGCAGAATATCTATTATTACCACCAAAGGAACAGCTTCGGCAAGTGAAGAACTGATCAATGCCTTGAAGCCCGTGATGACCGTGAAATTAATCGGTACCACTACGCACGGGAAGCCCGTGGGCTATTATGGTTTCCCCACGATGAACAGCTACGTTTTTCCAGTTGCCTTAAAAAACGTAAATTCAGTAGGCAATGCCGATTTTTATGATGGATTTACAGTTGATAAAGTACAAGCTGACGATTATACCCACGATTTGGGCGACCCCGAAGAAGGCTGCTTAAAAGTGGCACTCAATTATATCAAAACCGGTGTATTGCAGTCGATTGATACTCCAAAATCTGCCCGCATGAGTGCTGAGTTACTTCAAGCCAATGAAAATTTGAGCAAAGAACGCCCGAAGATTTTGTTGTTTGATGTACCGAGGAAGAGATAGATTTTAGATGAACTGGTTAGTTTGATGGATTAGATTTGAATATGACCTTGCCAACCATGTCATTTATATCCTAACCTAAAAGTCTCCGTAATTAACTTGCAGACATAATAATCCCAAGTCTAAACGCCACAAATCAACTACTTGATTGCGGTCGTCTAACACGAATTGTACGAAAAACTGTCCTTTGACGTGTTTTTCGTACAATTCTTTTTTTACGACAGCATCCTTCCGATTATCGCCCGTTTTACGCATATACAAGGCATTATACGGAATTCTGTTGTACGATAACCAATTCATCGTTTGGCTTCTTGAAGAGTCTTCTCGCCCCGACATCAAGATTATTTTTACGCCTTTTTCGTGGTACGTTTTCACAATTTCTGCCACCTGAATATTTAATAAATCAGTCTCGCAACGTTTAGCATCAAAAGGACCTCGGTCGTGAAGAATTGCTAAAGTTCCATCCAAATCACAGAGAATGGCATGGGGCAAAGTTTCATCCTGTTCTTGATAATGAGGGCCACGTTCATCTTTCAAAATATGCTGTTTGTACATTCGCATAATGACATTCTCGCCCACTTTTTTCTCCCGTTTTTTGTCTCTTTCCAAACATTCTTCCAACGATGTTTCCATGTCTTTTATCTCGATTTTTACCACATCACCCGAATCTTTCATGTATTTCTGAACGACTTGTTTTATGCGTTCAATCGGTCTGTCAGATAAATTGGTATCATCAATCACCACGTGTTTCCCTTCTTTCAAAGCCTCCACGAGCATAAAATCACGGACACGCTCCACAAATTTTTCGTTGGGATTACTATGTACCGAATTATCCAACATGGCTCGTAATTCGTCTTTATTCAGGCGTTTCCAAACGTGTGGATTTTCAGTTAATAAATTTCTGGCAAAAGTGGATTTTCCGCTTGCGGGTAATCCACGTAGTATTAATAGTTTTTTCATTTTTTTATTTTTTATAGGCACCCTTGTCTGAATTTGGATTCATTGGATTTTAGGATTTATAAGATTATACCATTATCCTGTTAATCCTAAAATCCCGTAAATCCAGATTCAGACAACTTTGCTCCGCACCTCCAACAACAATTCATTCACAAAATCCTTATCCACATCGTCGGGCAAATCGCTTTTTTCAAAATAGGAATTTAGTCTCAAAATATCCGCTTCAGCTTTTTCCATGAAACGTTCCAAGTCAATTTCTCCTCTACGAATTTTCAATAATTCTGCCGCATTAGGTCGCCTAACGATGATAGTTTTTTGTTCGGCAATTTCCAAAGCCATGTCCAACAACCGCTGACAATGCAAGAGATTTTTACCATCAATTTGTTGTCCGTGATTCTCAATATCCACGTAGCGTTGCGTATTGCGATTTTTCAGCCAATCGGTATATTGCACAAAATCCTTGCAATGGCTTGAATATCCTTCCTTGTTAAAATACAAAATCGTCAAATCCTTCTCCCCTTTCGGTACAGAGCTGAGCCTGACATTATCCCCATTTTCAGCCATAATTCCTCGATAACCCAATTGTTTTGAAGCA
>JANPGQ010000210.1:0-2263 GCA_031423975.1 Cytophagales bacterium
AAAAAATGTAGAAACGCTTTCCAGCCTCCACGAAATTTATAATAAAACACCTAAAAAACCCTGTAAATTTCTCTATAATCAGGTGCATAGATGTTTTAAGGGAATCATTACCGCCAAATTATTTTATGCTGAAAACTTTCTGGATTTGGCAGATATTCATCGAGATACCTTAATGCGAATTGGGGCAACTGACGAAGAATTATTAACCTTTGAGCGACTATTGAGCTATTTACTGTATTTATCAGTGAATTAATAATGGTACTACGTCAATTTTAATGGACACGGAGTCCCACAAAGTTTTTCACAGAGTAACACAAGGTAAAAGATTATTTTTTCTCCGTGAAACTCTGTGAAAAACTCTGATAAACTCTGTGTCCATTGAAACTGTCAGAGAACCTTAATAATTTACTTCCATCAAAAAAAGCCCTTCCGCTGGTACTGCTCTGCCTGCCTTTTTCCTATTTTTTGAAAGAATAATTTGTTCAAAATCATCGACTGATAATTTCCCTGACCCTACTTCCAACAGCGTTCCCACAATAGCCCGAACCATTCCTCGCAAAAACCTATTGGCTTTGATGTGAAAAACCAGTATTTCGTTTTCTATCTTTTCCCAAGAGGCTTCCATTATCGTACAATTAAAAGTATTCACATCGGTTTTAATTTTACTAAAGCACTCAAAGTCAATATGTTGAAATAAGACTTGACATCCTTCATTCATTAATTCAATATTCAAATCATGATTAAATTCGTAGTATAAACCTTTTTGAAATGGATTTTTGAGGGGCGAAATATGGTATTCGTACTTGCGTGAGGTTGCTTCAAAACGACAATGATATTCCTCTTTTACGGGATAAATACGTCTAATAGAAATATCAAAAGGCAAGATTTTATTAAGCCGATACACTAAATTTTCAGGATTGAGAATTTCATTTTCTATATCAAAATGTGCCACTTGCTGAATGGCATGAACGCCCGCATCCGTCCTACTACTTCCCATAATGGAGACGGTTTTGTTTAACAAAATACTTAGTCCTTTTTCAATTTCAGCCTGAACGGTATTAGCATTTTCTTGAATTTGCCAACCGCTATACCTTGTACCCCGATAAGAGCATTCTATAAAATATCGCATTGCTATTAGTGACTATTAATTAGTTATAGATGATTTCCCTTTATCCATAATGGTAGGAAAGAAATTCCACCAAATTCAAATTTTAGCATTTATCAAGATTAATGATATAAAATCTCTCAAAATAGGGCAATTTTAAATTTTATATACCAAAAAATAACTTTTCACATACATAATTTGGCTATACACTCCAAAATATTAACAAATGTTCAAAATATTATTACATTTGCAATGAATACTTCTCTGTACAGATTAGTAATCAAATAATAGCAAGAAGCAATACAGCAAAAAAGCCAGATGTTTGTCTGGCTTTTTTCTTATCTCATATTGTGATACACATTTTGAACATCGTCATCTTCTTCGAGACGTTCTATTAACTTTTCAACATCAGCAATTTGGTCTTCGGTTAATTCTTTAGTATCATTTGGAATACGCTCAAAATCAGCGCCTTGCAGTTCAAAACCTTTTTCTTCCAAATATTTTTGAAGTGACCCAAAGGCGGTAAATTCGCCGTAGATATTCACTTGATTAGTTTCTAAATCCAAGAAAACTTCTTCTGCTCCAAAATCTATTAATTCAAATTCCAATTCTTCTACGTCAATATCTTCGGTCTTGGCAATTTTAAAAACTGACTTACGGTCGAAGATAAAATCCAACATTCCTGTAGTGCCTACTGTTCCTCCGCATTTAGTAAAATGGTTTCTGATGTTGGCAATACTACGGTTGGTATTATCGGTGGTACATTCCACTAAAATAGCGATTCCGTGAGCAGCATATCCTTCGTAAATAATCTCTTTATAGTCTTCTTGTTCCTTTGAAGAGGCTTTTTTTATGGCACGGTCCACATTATCTTTGGGCATATTCACCGCCTTGGCGTTTTGAATAATTGCTCTCAAACGTGAATTTGAATGAGGGTCGGGTCCACCAGCTTTCACAGCTATCACGATGTCTTTACCGATTTTGGTAAAGGTTTTCGCCATCAATCCCCATCTTTTAAATTTTCTTGCCTTTCTAAATTCAAATGCTCTTCCCATTGGTTTTGTTTATTCGTTACAGTTCGGGCGGCGGACCGCGGTTAATTATTTGTTAAATTATTTTATAAAAAGATAGAGGTTAGCCGCCCGACGTAAAAAATAA
>JANPGQ010000211.1:0-10606 GCA_031423975.1 Cytophagales bacterium
AGTTTTCCCAAAAAAGAAATTGCTTACAAATGAACGCATAAATTTTAAAAATCTGATTACCAATGCTTTAGCTATAAATTATCCATTGTCAATTATCAATTACAAACCACTACATATCTGGATGAATATCCCAAGTTATTACCAAAATGACTTGTTTAATGAATTGTATAAAAGGTTTGATAGATTTGAGGTTATATACGCTCATGAACAAGATTTAACCCGAAAAAAACAAGGCTGGAATTTTGATTTAATACAAAACTATGAGGCAAAAACGATTGGTAAAGACTTAAATATCAGTCAGTTAATTCAATACATTTTTCAAAACCGAAAATCAACTCATATCGTCAATGGCATTTGGGCGGAGAAATATTTTTTCTTCGTCATCCTGCTTTTAAATCTTTTTAGAGTAGATTTTCTCATTTATTCCGAAGCCCCAGTTCCTACTAAAAGGCGAAGTATTTTTAAGAAAATATTGCTTAATCTCATCATAAAACCAATCTCCAAACTGTTGATTTATAGAGCAAAAGGTTGCTTGGCGGTTTCTATTTTTGCCGAAGATTATTTTAAATCTTTGGTTATAAAACCAGAAAAAATTTATCGTTTTGGGTACTTTCGGAATGTTGAAAAACCTGATTTTATTAAAACCGAATCAACGATAAATCAGCTAATTTTTGTGGGACAATTAATTGAACGAAAGGGAATATTTACGCTGTTGGAAGCCCTTAAAAATTTGGCAAGAACTACTCAAAATTTTCATCTAAATATCATCGGAACTGGCATTTCAGAAGCACAAATTAAACAGTACATTCAAGCGTATCACCTTGAAGATTTCGTAACGTTACAAGGAGTCGTCCATTCAGAAAATGTAGCTCAGTATATCCAAAAGGCAGATTTATTGATTCTTCCATCTGTCTTTGATGGTTGGGGAATTGTGGTAAACGAAGCCCTCCAAAGCTATATTCCAGTCTTGATTTCTGACCAATGCGGTGCAAAAGAGTTAATCCAAGATGAACAAAATGGGCTAATTTTCGAGGCTCAAAATGTAGAATCGCTGGCTAAACAATTACTAAAATTCTTACAATTTTCTTCGGAAGAAAAAGCCACAATGAAATCAAAAACCATTGAAACAAGCAAGAAAATAGAAATTCCAATAGTAGTAAATTATTTGGTGGATTGCCTAAATCATGCGGATAGTTTAACCTTAGAAAAACCCATAGCTCCGTGGTTATGACAAAAAAAGTAAAGACACTTCTTATCGGAATTTTGCCCCCTCCTATCAACGGGCAAACCATTGCATTCCAAGCACTTGTAGATGAATTGGGCGGAGACATTTTGACATTGAGTGGTAAACGCCATGAAGATTTTAGGGGAATATTTTTAAAAACATTCACGTTTTTAGGCTTATTATTTCGACTAATTTTTAAGTTAATTGCTAAAAAATATCATGTCTATCTCACCCTCTCACAGTCTCAAGAGGGATTTATTCGAGATTTGCCCATTGTATTTTTATCAAAATTATTGGGAAGTAAAATCATCGTGCATATCCACGGCGGTAATTATGACGGGTTTTATCAATCCCAAAACCCTAATTTTCAACGCCTTATCCGTAAAATGTTGATGATGGCTGATAGTATCATTGTACTGTCTGAAAACCTAAAAAAGATGTTGGATTTTGAACCAAAATTAAGCTCAAAAATTAGCGTTGTGCCAAACGGTTTGCCTTGGACTTCGACAGATAATGTTTTAGTTAAAAAGCATTTACCCCTTAAAAATCAAGAGCCTATCAAACTGATTTTTCTCTCAAATCTCATTGAATCAAAAGGTTATTTAGACGTTTTGGAGGCTATTGAAATATTGGTAAATCGTTTTGGTTATCCTATTGAAATTGATTTTTGCGGTGAATTTATTCAGTATGACGATGCCCAAAGATTCAAAAATATAGTCGATGCCAAAGCCTATTTTTTTGGTTTTACTCGTGAGCATAATTTAAGTCAAAATATTCATTATCAAGGAATTATAGAAGAAAAAGTCAAGCAAAAATTATTAGAAGCAGCTCATTTTTTTGTGTTGCCAACTCACTATAAAAACGAAGGACAACCCATTTCTATTATCGAAGCAATGGCAAATCGTTGTGTAGTTTTGACTACTGATTATCGAGGAATTTCGGAAATGATAAAGCATAATCACTCGGGTATTTTTTTGGATTTTAATCACCCAAAAAAGATTGCTGAACAAATTCAATATTTGATTGAAAATCCATTAGAATACGAAAAGATTTCAGAAAATGGCTATCAAAAATATCTTGAAAATTATACCAAGGAAAAACATTTAAGATCCTTAATTGAGGAAATAAATCACCTTGAAAACCCTAAAAATGCCATTGATTTTCATTCGGATACTGCCCTTGAATTTGATGGGAAGTATGAACAATCACCGCAATTTCAAGAACGTTTTAGTGTTTGGACAAACCTTTTTGAGCAATATATTCAGCCCAAAATGAGTATTTTGGATGCTGGTTGTGGGTCGGGAATTTTTAGTATTTATTTAGCTCAAAAAAAATGTACGGTCGTGGCTATTGATGGCTCGGAAAAAATGATTGAACTTTGTAATCAATATAACACGGCAAAAGGCTTATCAATATCGTTCTTACAGGCGGAGCTACCTTTTATAAATCCGCAAAATTTTGCCCATAAAGATGTTGTTTTATGTTCAAGTGTATTAGAGTATATTATTGATTATCAGAAAGTTATCGAGCAGTTCAGGGAAATTCTAAACCCCAGCGGAGTGCTAATTATTTCAATGCCAAATCAAGAAAGTTGGTATCGGAAAGTAGAAAAATACATATTCAAGCTCACCCGAAAACCCACTTATTATGCCTACACAAAGCACATTATGACTGAAAAATCCTTTACAAAAACCCTAAATTACTATGGTTTTGAATTGAAAGATTTGGTTTATTATCCCAATTCCAATTGGTTTTCAAAACTAATGAAACAGATAGGGTTGAACGAAAAATACACAAATACGATGTTTGTTGGAGTTTATAAAATTAATCAATAATCAACCGCTTGCAAGTTTTTCTTATGTTAACTATGCTATCTATGTGGTTATAAAAACAAAATGATAAAAATCCTAAATATAGTCGGGGCGAGACCAAACTTCATGAAAGTTGCTCCTTTGCATCGTGCTTTTGAGGCACATCCAGACATTGATTCCAAAATTGTACATACAGGTCAGCATTTTGATGCCAAGATGAGTGATGTATTTTTCGAGCAATTGCAAATGCCCAAACCGCACTATTTTTTGGGTGTCGGTGGTGGTTCGCATACGGAGGTTACGGCAAAAACGATGCTTGAATTTGAGAAGGTTATTTTGGCAGAACAGCCTGATTTAGTGTTAGTTGTGGGTGATGTAAACGCTACACTTGCCTGTACGTTGGTGGCAATAAAATTGCATATTCCTGTGGCTCATGTAGAGGCAGGTTTGCGTAGTGGCGACCGCTCAATGCCCGAAGAATTGAACAGAATTTTGACGGATTCGGTAGCAGATTTTCTGTTTATTACCGAACAGTCGGGCGTGGACAATCTCAAACGAGAAGGTGTACCTGATGAAAAGGTATTTTTTGTAGGTAATGTGATGATTGATTCCTTAGTTCATTATCTCGAAAAAGCTCGTCAGACGAGTGTTTTGACGGATTTAGGAATTCAGAAAGATGAGTTCGTAGTGATGACGATGCACCGTCCCGCCAATGTGGACACCGAAGAAGGACTGAAAGGGATTTTGGAGATTATTAAAGATACTGCAAAATACAAAAAAGTAGTGCTGCCCATTCACCCAAGAACTGCCAATAATTTGAAGAAATTTGGGCTTTATGAGCAATTAGCTACTATCAAAAACCTCATTTTGACCGAACCACAGGGATATTTAGAGTTTTTACAATTGATGCAAAACGCCGCATTAATCATCACTGATTCGGGCGGAATTCAGGAGGAAACTACCTTTCTGAAAGTGCCATGTTTGACATTTAGAGACTCCACCGAACGCCCCGTAACCGTAGAAATTGGGACAAATCAGCTTTTGGCAGACTTAAATCCACAAACGGTTCATGAAAAATTGATAGAAATTCTGGAAGGAAAAACCAAAAAAGGGCAAATTCCTCCGCTTTGGGACGGAAAAACATCGGAGCGGATTGCGGAGATTTTGGTGAGGGAATTTTCTAAAAATAATTAAATCAATAAAATCATGGCATGGAATTCATTTCACATTAATTCAAATGAAGTTGAAATTGCTCTTTCAATAATTAAGAAATTTGGAAATTATACCTTTGTGAAACGAGATGTTGATAATCCATTCCCTGCACTAAATAAGCATAACAACTCAGATTTTGACCTCCCAAGAGTAATTTCTTTATCTCAGAAACAGTCTGAATGGATTTCATTAAGACAATCTAATTCGTATGATTGGATTGATTTAGCTCTTGAATTATCTCAAAAGCTAAAATGTATAGTTATTACAACAAATGCTGAGAAACACGGAGGACATTTTGAAATATCAGTGTATAAAACTGGGAAGTTAATTAGAAGAATTGTTGAAATACAAAACGAAGAAGAGTCAATAAGTGAGAGTTTTGGAAGAAAATTCAAATTTGAATCAGAATTAAATAGTATTTGGGGATGGGATAATCTACAACGCTTTGCAGATAATTTTGAATTAATATTAGAAGAAGATAACCCAAATGCTGATTTTACGTTACTTTCTACCGTAGAGATTAATATAGGATTTAATGATAAAAACACCATAATAGGCTCACAAAATACTGAATATAACATAAATTTTTGGACTATTTTACCCAAAATACTCTTAGGAATATACGTTATTTACCGAATTTGGTTGTACGTTAAATAATTTTCTAAAATAAAGCCCCTATGAAACAAATCATCCAAAACCTACAAACAGGCGAAACAATTTTAGAAAACCTACCCGTTCCGCAGGTGCTGAAAGGTTGTGTATTGATAAAAACACATCGGAGTTTAGTATCGTTAGGTACTGAAAAAATGCTTGTGGAGTTCGGAAAAGCAAATTTTATAGAAAAAGCACGTCAGCAACCTGATAAAGTGAAACAAGTTTTTGAAAAAGTCAAAACTGATGGTTTACGTCCAACGGTTGAGGCAGTTTTTAGAAAATTATCCGAACCTTTACCTTTGGGATATTGCAATGTGGGTGAAATTGTAGCGGTTGGCGAAGGTGTTTCAGAATTCAATATTGGCGACCGTGTAGCTTCCAACGGACATCATGCCGAGGTGGTTTGTGTCCCTAAAAACTTGGTTGCTCACATTCCCGAAAACGTTTCTGACGAAGAGGCAACTTTTACGGTGGTTGGGGCAATTGCCTTGCAAGGAATGCGTTTGGCAAACCCCACTTTCGGTGAAACTATTGTGGTAATTGGTTTAGGATTAATCGGGCAACTAACTGCCGAATTATTACAAGCCAATGGTTGTGAGGTGATTGCCTTTGACATTGACCAACATAAAATAGATTTAGCCATAGCCAAAGGAATCAAAGCCTTCAAGGTTGCAGAGGAAATGGATTCGGTAAAAATTGCCCAAGAAATTACGCAAAATGTAGGGGCAGATGCGGTGATTATTACCGCTTCAACGCCTTCAAATGAAGTTATTTCTGGGGCCGCTCGAATGTCTCGCAAGCGGGGACGAATTATATTAGTCGGCGTAATTGGTTTGAATCTTCAGAGAGCAGATTTTTACGAAAAAGAACTGACATTTCAAGTTTCATGCTCGTATGGGGCGGGCAGATACGAGGCTGATTATGAGCAAAATGGACAAGATTATCCCATTGGTTTTGTGCGTTGGACAGCCAAACGAAATTTTGAGGCAGTTTTAAAAACCATAGCTTCGGGACGTTTGAATGTGAAGTCTTTAATTTCAGAAGTGATTGATTTTCAAGATTATAATCAAATTTATGGAAATATCAGAAATTCACAATCCATTGCTTCTATCATGAAATATAGTGAGGATATTGATGTTTTTGAAACTAAGATTTCCTTAAAAAATTACGCTTTCAATTCCGAAAATGATGTGTTGGGCATCATCGGTTCGGGTAATTTTACGAAGGCAACCGTCTTGCCAATATTATCCAAATTTAAAGCCAATATCAAATATCTTTCTTCGGCTTCGGGGCTTTCTGGAACGTTGATGGCGAAGAAATATGGCATTCAGTTTTCTACTACAAATAACGAAGATATTCTGAATGATTCTCAGGTTTCAGCTGTCCTTATCACCACTCGCCACGATACTCATGCTCGTATGTGTATAGATGCTTTACGTTCAGGAAAGCACGTTTTTGTGGAAAAACCATTAGCTCTCAATCATACAGAATTAACTGAAATCATTGAAGTTTACGAGCAATCAGGCAAAACTTTAACGGTCGGATTCAACCGTAGGTTTTCTCCATTTTCCCAAGATGTCAAAAAGCAATTGGGCGATTCAAACACACCAATCAATGTAATTGCTATGATGAATGCAGGAGATATTCCAACTAATCATTGGACACAGGATATGAATACTGGCGGTGGCAGAATCATCGGAGAAGCCTGTCACCTTATTGACTTAATCACCTATCTATCAGGTAGTTTGGTAGAAAGTGTGGTAATGAATGCAATGGGGCAAAACCCTGCCGAAAATACGGATAATGCCTCAATTTTATTGAAATATAAAAATGGTTCAACGGGGGCAATCAACTATTTTGCCAATGGAAATAAGGGGTATTCCAAAGAAAGAATTGAGATTTATTCTCAAGGGAAAACGATGATTATTGATAACTTCAAAAAGTCAACGTATTTCGGAACAAAGTCTTCAGGAATATCTAAAAGCCAAGATAAAGGGCATTTTGAGCAATTTAGGCTATTTTTAGAGAGACTTAAAAATGGCGGAGAAGCCATCATTCCCATTGTAGAAATAATCAATACTTCACAAGCCAGTTTGGCGGCAATTGAATCTTTGAAAACTAAGAATTGGGTCAATTTATAGCAACGTTCGCTGCCTTGCTACGTTTTATTCACTAATTTTACAGTATGAAAACAGTAATTATCAAATACAATGCTGGCAATGTGCAGTCGGTTATGTACGCTTTAGACCGTATCGGAGCGAGTTACCTTTGGACAGACGATGAACAAGAAATCCGTACCGCCGACCGTGTTATTTTTCCAGGGGTGGGCGAGGCGAGCACCGCAATGGCATATTTGCGAGAGAAAGGTTTGGACAAAGTTATTCCTACGCTCACTCAGCCCGTTTTGGGTACCTGTGTAGGAATGCAATTGATGTGCCGCCATTCCGAAGAAAACGATACTACTTGCATGGGCATTTTTGATATTGATGTAAAGCGCTTTCAATCAGATATTTACAAAGTTCCGCACGTAGGTTGGAATAATGTTTTTGATTTCAAAAATGGTTTGACTGAGGGCTTGAACGAAAATAGTTTTATGTATTTTGTACATAGTTATTATGCCGAAATGAGTCCATATACCGTTGCCACTTGCGACTATGTTCAGCCGTTTTCAGCCATGTTGCAGAAAGATAATTTTTACGCCGCTCAGTTTCATACGGAGATTAGTGGTAAGGAGGGACAACAGATTATTGAGAATTTTTTAAAAGTATAAACACTTGACTAACAATATCTTACCAAATATTTCACGCCCCAATTCCCTACAGAAAGGTGATACCGTTGGTCTATTAGCCTTAGCCAGCAAAGTTGATTTTGAAGTCCTGAAACCTGCCCTCCAATTAATGGAAAATGATTGGGGCTTAACCGTCATTTTGGGCGAATCTCTAAGGAGTGAATATCATCAATTTGCGGGAGATGATGCTGTGCGGGAAAATGATTTTCAATTGATGTTGGATAATCCCGAAATCAAAGCGATATTTTCGGCTCGTGGTGGATATGGAAGTTCACGATTATTGGATAATATTGATTTTACTACTTTCCAAAAATCGCCTAAATGGGTAATTGGTTTCTCAGACATTACGGCGGTGCATTGTCATATTCATACCTTCAATATTGAATCTCTGCACGCAACCATGCCTAAATTATTCCTGCAAGAAGGTGGAGAAGAATCTTTGGAGAGTCTGAGAAAAATACTATTTGGCGAACCCCTTTCATATCAAATTTTGCCTAATGAAATGAATCATTTAGGAATAGGAGAAGGTCAAATTATTGGTGGAAATTTAGCTATGCTTATACACGTAATTGGGTCAAAATCAGATGTTAATTATGATGATAAGATTTTATTTTTGGAAGATATAAATGAATATCTATACAGCATAGACCGCATGATGATTCAATTGAAGCGTAGCGGAAAATTACAAAATTTGGCTGGCTTGATTGTGGGTGATTTTTCGGATTGTCAGGATAACCAAGTGCCTTTTGGCAAAACTGCCAATGAGATTATTCAAGAAGTCGTTGCAGAGTATGATTTCCCAGTTTGTTATAATTTTCCAGTGGGACATGAACCTTATAATTTGGCAATGCCTTGTGGAAGAGAAGTGATTTTGAGGGTAGAGAATGAAGGAGTTTTATTGGAACAGATGGTTTCAAACTTTGCATAAGTAAATTCAACATTAACCAAAAATTACACCAATGTTAAATCATCTGCCCTTAAAGATTTGTTAATATTTATACCGATTTGGTAGAAAAATGGAGTGTTAATTTTGAGCGAAATTCTAAAATTAAACACTTCATTATGAAAAGAATTACCTTCCGTGCTTCAAAAAATTTATTTTTAAGCACAGTTATTATGGCATTTCTGATAGCATTTTTCGGAAATAAATCTTTCGGTCAAGGTACAGATGCTACTATTTCGGGAAAAGTTTTGGATGACAAAGGAGAATCCATTCCCGGAGCAAGTATTCGTGTAAAAAACGAGTCCACGGGTTTCCAGACAGGAACAGTTACCAATGTTTCGGGCGAATACCAGCTTCAACAACTTCCACTCGGAAAGCCTTATTCCATCACTATCTCTTTCGTGGGTTATCAAACCCAAAAATTCTCTAACTATGTTCTAAATCAAGGAGATAAGTTAAAAATTGATGCAAAACTATTGCAAGGAGAAACGCAATTGTCGGAAGTAGTTGTGTCAGCCAATTCTTTCGTGAATAAAGAAACCGAACGAGCTGGCGCTGCCATTGCCGTATCGTCTTTGCAGATGAAACAGTTGCCAATGGAAGGTAGAAATTTCACTGCATTGACCGCCCTTTCACCTTTACAGGGGAAAAATGGAAGTTTTAGCGGACAAAGAATTTCCTCAACCAACGTAACCATGGACGGCGTAAATGCCCGTAATATGTACACCACAGGAACAGTCGGAAATGGACCTTATTCGATTTCGCAGGAAGCCATTCGGGAATTTCAGGTTTCGACTAACAATTATGATGTTACACAGGGTCGTCAGGGAGGTGGTTCGGTTAATGCAGTTACAAAAAATGGTACAAATACTACTGAAGGGTCAGCATTTTTCTATCAGCGAGCCAGTCAAGCTACATTTTTTGGCAATAGATTATTTCCTTTGAATAGTGAGTTTAATGCCAACGGAACTCCTCGCACGACAAATATTGACCAAAAGCAATACGGTTTTTCATTAGGTGGTGCTTTAATCAAAGATAAATTGCATTATTTTGTGGCTTTCGACCGTCAAAACGAAACAATTCCTTTTCAAATTGCCCCCGTTTATAATGCTTTACAAGAGCAAAATTTTGGTATCACCAAGGCAAATTTGGAACAATTGATTAGCGTAGCCAGAGAAAAATATGGCATGAAAAGTACTCCTCAGTACGGTGATTTTTCGAGAGAAACCGTTGCTAATGCTATTTTTGCCCGTTTAGATTGGCAGATAAATGAAAAGAATAAACTGACTTTCCGTAATAATCTTACCACTTGGGATAGTCCAACTTCGGTAAATGATAATTCTAATATAAATTTATTGGAAAGTTGGACGGGTTTTAAATCAATTGAAAACAGTTCATTGCTTTCTTTGCGTTCTGATTTAGCTCCTGATTTGACAAATGAACTGAAATTTCAGTATCAAACCGTTTCTCGGGACTATGTGAGAAGTCCAGATTTGCCTGATGGAAATATCCCTCGTGCCATCATCACGGTTAGGTCAGTGATTCCAACGGAGACAAATCCAAATGCTACGCAAACCAGAACCGTACAATTTGGCGGTCAGCGATTTGGCACTGAATATGCCAAAGACCAAACGCTTCAATTAGCCAACACAACTTATTTGAGAAGAGGCAAACTCAATTTTAAATTTGGAACGGATAATATGCTCACTTTCTTGGATTCGAGGATTGTGAACGAAATGAATGGACGCTTTTTCTTCAATAGTTTGCAAGATTTTATTGATAAAAAACCAAGCCGATATGCCCGAGAAGTGCCTTTAGTGAACCCAGCCGTGCAACAATCTCTTTTGGATTTAGCCCTTTTTGCACAAGTAGATTTTGAACCTGTTAAGAATGTAACGGCCATGTTGGGCTTGCGTTATGATGCTACCATTTTCTTTAAACAAGGAGACGTAAATCCGATGACGGAGAGTAAA
>JANPGQ010000212.1:0-9251 GCA_031423975.1 Cytophagales bacterium
TTCATCCATTTTTACTACATCGCCATCTTTTTTATTCCATGCTGCGATGGTTACTTCGGTTATTGATTCGCCAACGGGCGGAACTTTCATTTCAATTGCCATATCTCTATTTCGGATTTATTATTTAGGACGGCAGCCGTCGCTGTTGCGGACTTTAAGGAACCGCAGGATTATTTTTATTTTTAAAATGTTTCAAAAAAGAACCTGACAGTGCTATTCATTTTTGATAACTCTTTACTGATAACTGACCTACGCAAATGCTCTATCCATTAACTCAGTTTGCTCTATAACATGAACTTTCAAGAAACCTGTGGCAGGAGAAGCCGATTTTTTACGGGCAACTAAACCTTCAAATGGTTTCCAACCAAACTCTCTAATTATGAACGACCAGTAGCCCATGTTCTCAGGTTCTTCTTGTACCCAGAAAACTTTTGCCTTTGGATATTTGGCTATTTCAACGTTCACTTTCGTAGTTGGAAAAGGGTGTAATTGTTCTATTCGTACAATCGCTACGTCCTTACGGTTATCTTTCTCTTGTCTTTCCAATAAATCATAATACACTTTTCCAGTACAAAGTAATACTTTTTTTACTTGCTTGGCATCTACAAAAGTATCTCCGTAAACTTCTTGAAATGAGCCATCTATGAATTCTGTAAGGGGTGACATTACTTTTGGATGACGGAATAATGACTTCGGCGACATTGTTACTAAAGGCTTACGGAATTCCCACTTTAATTGACGACGCAAAGCGTGAAAAATATTGGCAGGAGTAGTGATATTTGTAACAATGATATTTTCTTCAGCCGCCAATTGCAAAAATCTTTCTGGACGAGCATTTGAGTGTTCAGGTCCTTGCCCTTCATAACCGTGTGGTAATTGCATTACCAAACCGTTCATCGTTCCCCATTTAGATTCTTGGGAAGTGATAAATTGGTCAATCATAGTTTGGGCTCCATTGGCAAAATCACCAAATTGAGCTTCCCAAATTACCAAAGTGTCGGGGTTTGCTAAGGCATATCCAAACTCAAAACCCAAAACTGCATATTCTGATAATAATGAATTATAAATCTGTAATTGCTCTTGATTCTCTTGAATATGATTTACCGATGTATAAGATTCATTGGTATTGACATCATGAAGAACGGCATGACGGTGAGAAAAAGTGCCTCTCTGCACATCTTGACCAGATACACGAACAGGATTTCCGTCCAACAATAATGAACCATACGCCAATGCTTCGGCAGTTGCCCAGTTTAATGAGCCGTTCTCGAAAAACGCTTTTCTATCAGAAAGTACCTTCTCAATTTGCTTCAAAGCAGTAAATCCTTCGGGCAGTTTTGATAAAGCAATCGCAATTTTATCAATTGATTCTTTCGAAACACCTGTTTTAGGAGAATTTGCAAAATCTCCGTCTTTTGCATAACGCAATTCCGCCCAACGATTATCCAATTTTAGTGGATGATATTCTGGGCGAACTTTTTGTTTAATCAAATCCAAACGAGCCTGCAATTCACTCTTGAATTCAGAGTCCATTTCAGCCGCTAATTTTGCATCAATATCACCTCTTTCAATCAATTTTTGTGTATACAACTCTCTTGGGTTGATATGATTGGTGATATTTGCGTACAATGTTGGCTGCGTAAAACGAGGTTCGTCAGACTCATTGTGTCCATTTCTACGATAACAAACCATATCAATAAAGACATCCCGATTGAACTGCTGACGAAATTCTGCTGCCATTTTCGAGACAAATACTACTGCTTCGGGGTCATCACCATTTACGTGAAATACAGGTGCATCAATAATTTTGGCAACATCTGTACAATATATAGATGAACGAGCATCTTCAAAATCGGTCGTAAATCCTACTTGATTATTAATCACAAAATGGATTGTTCCGCCTACTTCATAACCTTGTAATTTAGCCATTTGCGTAACTTCATACACAATGCCTTGACCCGCAACTGCGGCATCTCCGTGAATTAAAATGGGGAGGATTTTGTCGTAATCACCGTCATAATGAGCATCGGCTCTGGCTCTACAAAAACCTTCTACCAATGGATTCACTGCCTCTAAATGGGAAGGGTTTGGAGCTAACTTCATCGACACTTCAATACCCGCAGGAGTGATGTGTTTTGAAGAATAACCCAAGTGATATTTTACGTCGCCATCGCCATGAATTTGGTCGGGCAGATTGCCCTCAAAACCATCAAAAATAGCATCATACGACTTGTGCATAATGTTGGCAAGTACATTCAAACGACCACGGTGAGCCATTCCAATCATCACTTCTTGAACCCCTAAATCAGCCGCACGATTGATGATAGCATCTAATGAAGGAATAGTACTTTCACCACCTTCTAAACCGAATCTTTTTTGACCTAAATACTTAGTACCCAAGAAGTTCTCGAAAACTACGGCTTCATTAAGTTTCTCTAAAATCTGTTTCTTTTCATCAATTGATGGAGCAAAAGCAAGAGCTTCTTTTTCAATTTTTGAACGTAGCCATTCCTTAACCTCTGGCTCACGGATATAGGCATACTCAAAACCAATTGAACCTGTATAAATCTTGTTTAATGATTCCAGTATCTTACGTAACGAAACCGCTCCTATTCCTAAGAAATTTCCCGCTTGAAAATTGGTATCTAAGTCCGCATCCGAGAGTGAATAATCCTTTACATCTAAACGAGCTTGGCGATTTTTACGTTCACGGATTGGGTTAGTTTTAGCTAATAAATGCCCCCGAGAACGGAAGGCTTTGATAAGACTAATTACTGCCATTTCCTTCTGAATCATAGAAGAGTCGGTGGGGGCAGAAACAGTTTTAGCTTGACCATTTGAAGAGCCATTCGAGCCACTCCATCCCGCATGAAAATCGTAACCTTTAAAAAAGTTTTGCCAGCTTGCATCTACTGAATTTGCATCTTTCAAGTACGATTCATAAAGGTCGGAAATCGCTGCTGTGTCGGCGTTGGCAATGTATGAAAATTGATCCATTATTGTTGTCGTAAATCTTAGTTGATATTACGTTTTATTTCAAAAAATTTTACAAAAGGCAAAGTTAAGCTATGCTTTTAAAAGAAAGCATATATTTTATTTGTTTTTTACGGATATTTTGTCAAATTTATATAGCTTGTAAAATATCATTTTCAAAAGATTTTATTTCTTGGTAAAATACAAACAAAACAATGTTCGTTAATCTTTTTTAAGTCTTTGTTAAAAAAAACCTTAAACCCAAAAATTATGAACATTGTTTCAATCCTCTTGCCCCTATTAATTGCCTTTTTTTCTCCTGAAAAGGAAGGAGATGCTAAATTCACCAAAGCCTACGAATACGTTAGGAATTATGCTCAAAAAGATACTGCTTTGGCAAAATGCGATAAGTCTATCACTAAAACCCAAAAGATTGTAGTTTCTCCTCAGCAAATCCCTTTTGATATTAACGATGTAATGTGCAGTTTCATTCAAAAAAAGTTTCAAAAAACGGGAATGTCATGTTCACAAATCAATATGAAAGAAGGACGTATCATCCAGTTATCTTCTGATTCGGTCTATAAGGAAATGTCAAAAATACCGCCCGTTCCTTTCAATCAAAGTATAATGTATGAAAAAGCTCGTGAACCTGAAATTGGCTATACCATTATGTTCTCTGATTTATACAAAAACTGCGTTATGGTTGAACTACGCTATTTTTGTAACAACCCCGAAGCAAATAAATGGGCAAAAAAAGCCATGATTTTTATGTTTGAATTTGATAAAAAAGGAGAGATAAAAACGGTTTATTCGCAAGAGAAAAAATATAGATAGAGACGGTAAAGGGTGAACGGTACACGGTGAACGGTTTTGTAAAATTCTCAATTTTATGGGAACAGCCAAAACTATGGTCAATATTCCGTTCACCGTTTACCATGAACCGTTCACCCTTTCCCATTGACAATCATATTATAAAATTTCAACTCAGGCTGAGTTTCATTCAGTAAAATAGCTTCTTGGAGAACTTCCAACAAAGCATCTTCTTTGGCTTCAAAATCTGCCAAATCCGTATAAGTGATGCCTTTTACTAATTTCCTGCCTTTGGTATCCAATACGCCCGCTTCGTCTTTTACATGAAAGCCCTTCGCAAAACAAACTTCTACGCCTTTCGTTTTCTTACTGACCGATAAATAACACAAATGGTCGAAACCGTAAAAAAAGGCAAGACTCCACGAAATTTGTTCTCGTACTTGTGGATGCGATACCATAATGATATTACGAATTTGAGCGAGTAATGGACGAAGATTTGTATCTTTACTTTGGATAAAATCGTCAATATCTTGGTATTTGGGCATATTTTTTGAGTTAAAGAGTTAGAGAAGTTAAAATTTATTGGATTTCAATTATCCTGTTATTAAAATTAACCCGAACCCATTTACAGATGCAAATTAGACAATTTTTGAGGTTATTAACACTATTGTACTTGCCGAATTTTCATCTTTCAGCCCAAGGCATCAATTGGCAAAAGGGGAATTTTGAAAGTATTTTGAATAAAGCAAAATCCGAAAAGAAGTTAGTTTACGTAGATATTTTTACCACTTGGTGCGGACCCTGCAAGCAAATGGATGCGGAGGTTTTTACGAATCAGGAAGTTGGCAAAACTTTTAACGAAAACTTTATTTGCTATAAAATTGATGGTGAAAAGGGCGAAGGCAAGGATTTGGTAGAATATTTTGAATTGGAAAGTTACCCAACCAGTATGTTTTTGGATGCTGAATGGAATGTGGTTTTGAAGTTGGAAGGTTTTCGTCCGAAGGAAAGATTACTGGAAGCTGCTGATAAAGTAAAAGTGAGAAATAATATCAGTGGTTCAGATGATGATTTTGAGCAGATTTATTTGAAAGGACGACGTGATGCCCCTTTTCTATTGGATTATCTTAAAGTTAGGGCTCTGCAAAAAATGGACAATGGCGTAATTTTGGATGAATATTTAAGTAAAATTTCTGTCGAACAACAAAATGCTCCCAATACTCAGCAACTTATCTTAGAAAATGCGTCTCTACTACGTGGACGAGCTTTTAACTATTTGATGATTCATAAAAGCGAAGAGAAATTTTATCGTAAACTTAAAGGTATTATTTCGCAAAATTTGAACAAAGCGGCAAACCAAAAGAACGAAAAATTGTTGAATGATGTATTGGCAACCAACGGAAGATTGAGCAAGACTTTTGCCGAAGCCAACGAGTGGAACACAGAAGCAAAGATGAACTATTTGATGGTAACCAATCAACCCGAAAAGTTTTTTGTCACAGCAGATTTTTTCATGGATACCTACGTTTTGAAGAAGGATTTATCTACTTTTAAAAACCTGCCAGAATTGAAGGAACAGTATCAGCAAAAAATCAAAAAAGCAAGCCGTTTTGTAGCAGAACGTTTTACTGAGCGAGAAAAATTAGAAAAAGCAGCCTTTTGGATAAAAAAATCTATAGAAATAGAAGAAAAATCATTTAATTACGAAATTTATTCCAGAATTTTGTTTACTTTGAACAACAAAAAAGAAGCTATTCATTTGATGGAAAGAGCCTTAGCTCTATCCAAGCAAGAAAAATCTGAAAATGATTATATTAGTTTGCTCGAAAATGAACTTTCTAAAATGAAAAAGTAATTTGTTGATTTCCAAACTTTGGCACTTTTTTTGAAAATTACTTTGTTTTTGAATAGAATGTTTACCGCCAAAAACTTCGACTACATGAATTTATCCAACCCATTTACAAAGAAATGAAAAGATTTTATCTTTCACTTATCTGTCTGATAATCAGTTTCTTGACTTTAAATCAGACCTTCTCGCAAGGAATTATTTTTCGTCAAGATGATTGGCAAAATGTCTTGATGCAAGCCAAAGCTCAGAAGAAATTAATCTTCGTGGACATCTATACCACGTGGTGTGGTCCCTGCAAAGAGATGGACAAAAAGACTTTTACCGAAGCATTGGTCGGCGACAAATTTAATGCCAGATTCATCAACTATAAAATTGATGCAGAAAAAGGCTTCGGAATTACCCTCGCAAAGCGTTATAGTGCTACAGCATTTCCAACCTGTCTTTTCGTTGATGCCAACGAGAACTTAGTTTACAAACAAGAAGGTCTTCTCAGAGCTCCCGATTTATTGAAGGAGGCAGATATGGTTTTGAATAACCAAGCTAATGCAAAACCACTTTTTGCCTTGGATAAACTATACAACGAAGGCAGAAAAGATTCTGAATTTTTGTATGAATATATAGCTGTGCGTTCGCTTTATAATGGAATTGATAATAAAGGATTAGTGGATGAATACGTGAAATCGTTGAATCCTATACAATATTCGGCTGACAAAACTTTGCGTTTAGTTGTGAGTAATGGTTTCAGAATTGATGGAAAAGCCTTTGATTTATTATTGAAATTCAGAGAAAAAGCGGAGGGTTTATTTGAAGGAGGCGTAGAAAAAGTGAACCGTGCTTTTTCGGAAAGTATTAATGAAGTTTTTGACCAAGCACTAAAATCGAGAAATCAAGCACTGTTTGACAAGGCGTTGGCTGCCAACTTAGTATCTCTCCCCAACACCGCAGACCGTGTGAATGATAAGAATAAATTGGCTTTTTATTTAGCCATGAAAGATGTTAATAAATTCACGGAAGCGGCTGAACAATACCTTGACCAATACGTGATGTTTGTTCAGATTGAGAGTATCAGAAAGCAAGATTTGTGGGAATATGAGAAAATCATGCAAGCCTACAAATTAGGTATTCGTGATTCAGTAGGGGCTGGGGCACCTCTTTATCAGGACATTAAACGTAGAGGAAAATACACGATGGCTCGCCAAACTTCGGCAGAATTGAATGAAGTAGTGAAGGCATTTATTGAACAAATTGATGATAAAGCTAAATTAACAAAAGCATTGAATTGGGCAAAACGTTCCTTAGAATTAGTGGAAACGCCCGATAATTTTCATTCGTATGCTCAGTTACTTTTAAAATTAGGAGACAAGCAAGAGGCATTCAATGTAGAACAAAAGGCTTATGATGTAGCCCTTCGGGAAAAGATGGATACTCAGAAATTTACCGCAGCTTTGGATAAAATGAAATGATTTGACTTCGGAATAAAAACACAAAAAAGCCTTTCTGATGATTTTAGAAAGGCTTTTTTGTTGAATGAGAATTAATACTAAATTTCGCCTTTGTTGGTGTTTTCACCATAGCCGTCAGGTTAAGAGTATGCTTCGGAGAAGCATAACCTTTGTAGTAATTGATTATCACCGAGTTACCAGGCTTCGGAGAAGCCTAACATTAATTTTAAGGTTGGGCTTCTCCGAAGCCTAAACGTTTGATAATCAATATTTTCTACAAAGGTTAAACATCTCCGATGTTAGTAGCCTGACGGCTATGGTGTTTTCACCAACAAACTACCGTCCGATTTGTTGGTAAAAACACCAACAAAGGCGAAAATACTAAATCCGTGTCTAATAACCACACTCAAAAATACTTAAACACCGCTGATTTGCCATTGCCTGCATCTAGTTCATAACGAAATAAAATTTGGTGAAAGCCCTCGTTGCTTACGCCCAAAGCAGATGAATTTCCACCTCCCGAAAAATCATAAGCATAACCAATTTGTAGTTTTTTGAGTTGTACCTGAAAAGACCCTAAATAAGCGGTACTCGAAAATTCTGAACCTGTATTCTGATACCAAACACCAATCCCAAATTTATCATTTATCCACGCTGTTGCATTGAGGTCTATATCGGTACGTCCGCCTGAATTATTAGAAATCCTTCTGAGTAATGCTCCCGTTTTGATTTTAAAATTATCATCAATCGTAAAAACATATCCTGCCGTGGCAAACATAGGACGATTATAGTTTTCGGTGGCATTAAAATTTAGGAAGGAAACGCCTATATAAGCATCATCGTTGTTATAATAAATTCCTGCCCCCAAACTGGAATTAAAATTGGTCGTACCTCCGCCCAATCCTGTGATGAAGGCGGGTACTTGGGTAACACCTACTTGAACTCCAAATGCTAATTTACCGTCGTTTGGTAATGAAAGTCGATAAGCAAAATCTCCATAAAGCCCCAAAGTACCGTAAACTCCACCCACATTTGTTCCAAAAACTTGGTCGGCATTGTAGGCTTGAAAACCGATTGCCATTTTCTGATTGGCGATGGGCATATCAAAATTCAAATATTGTTGAGAAGTAGTGGCAACCCCCACAGCTCCTAACAAGGGTTTACGGCGGTAAATGGCAGAAAAACTTATTACCTCACGGCTACCTGCATAAGCGGGATTGACATTAAGCGGCATAAATGGATAGGTGATATACATTTGGTCTTGCTGTGCTTGGCTGGTGAATGAGTGAATGAGTGATTGCGTGAAAAAAGCTAATACCAGAAAATTCTTTATATTTTTATACATTACTTTCAGATTTTATTTTGAAGGTACAATTTACAAAAAAGCCCTGTCTCAATAATTGAAACAAGGCTTTTTTATTTACGGATGAGTTTTGAATGATGAGAGATGAATTATAAAATAGTTTTTCTCATAGCTTACATCTACACTTCATTGCTATTTCTATATTTAAATTTAAAGAAAAGTATCACGCCTGACAAAATTAAGGTAATTGAATTCGCTGCAATTACTGGAACGGCGTGCGATTTAATTCCGTATAATAACCACATTCCGACACCCGTTGTGAATAATAAGAACATTGCTAATGAAACGTCCTTCGCTGATTTAGTTTTATAAATTTGTAAAACTTGGGGAACGAATGCTATCGTTGTTAAAATCCCTGCCATGTAACCTAATGTTTCCATTGTATTTGTTTGTTTTGATGAGCATTCCGCTTTGTTGCTCACGTTAATTGATTTATTTCAGTACAAATATAACGAAAAAATTATATATAAGTTGCATTTTTGAGTAAAATTCTTTAAAAAGTACAATTAATCGTTTGTAAAACAAAACACACATAAAAATTTTATAAAATCATTCCAACTCGTGAAGAATATTGTTCAAGAGCAGGATGGGCGGGCGAGAGTTCGGTTATTAAAAAATCAATTTCGTCTAATGAACATACACTTAATCTTAACGTTGAATTAAGTTTTTCAGAAATAGTAGAGGCGGCTATTTGTTTAGAGGCTTTAATCATTGCCTTTTTTACCTGTACCACTTCATGGTCAGAGTCGCTGATTACTTCTAAATAAAAAACGTTGATAACCAAAATAAATAAATAAGCTTTGATTTAATTGAT
>JANPGQ010000213.1:0-18879 GCA_031423975.1 Cytophagales bacterium
TCTTAATATTAAAAAACAAGGAAATAAGATTTTGATTCGGTCTAATAGTTTGAGTAAAAGAGTTGATGAATATTACGATTATTCTCAAAATGGTAGTGATATAAGGGGAACACTCAAACGAGATATATTTTTGACAAGGAATCAAAAACTATCATTCATAACAGGTGCATATACCCGTTTTGGTGAAAAAAATGATACTACTTATTGTATTAGAATTCATAACTCATTGAGCAAAGCAAAAGTGCTTGTAGTTACATTGAAAGAAGTTGGATGTGAAAAAGTTCGATATGATATTCTGAAATATATTCCTGCAAATCATGTAATCTATTTTAATCCAACATCTGAACTTAAAATATGGCTAAATCAGTATATGCCTTTGAGAAAAGAACTGAGACAGGATTACAAGTTATTCCTGACAAAATGGTTTGTTGAATCTTTAGAAAAACAGTATAAAGACCAACCCCTTAAATTAAGAGAAGAAAAGGAAAAACTGATGAATGAGTTGAATAAAACTTGGAAATAGATTTCATCGTCTGACTAAAACAAAATGCTAAAATGGCATTTCTATCTTTAATATTCCTATTTGCTAATTCATCAATATCTCTTCCATTTTCAGTATAAATCCCAGACCTCAGCCTTTATAGTTTTACAATTAATACTATAAGCTCTTTATGCAAATTTATCAAGCCATCAGTCAGCGAGAAGCACAATCTTTTGATACTGAACAACTTAGAGAAAATTTTTTGTTAGAAACTATCTTTCAAAAAAACGAAATCTCCTTATCTTATACGCACTACGACCGTGTGATTTTAGGTGGTGCCATGCCCACAGACACCGAAATTGAGTTGCCAACTTATGATAATCTCAAATCAGATTATTTTTTAGAACGCCGTGAATTGGGCATTATCAACGTGGGGGGAGACGGTGAAATATCTGTGGACGGAACAAGCTTTCCTCTCTCAAAATTAGATGCTCTTTACATTGGGAAAGGCTCAAAATCAGTTACTTTCAAAAGCATAAATGCTGAAAGTCCCGCTCAATTTTTCCTATTGTCAGCACCAGCTCATCAGGAATATCCAACTCGTAAAATGAGTAAAGAAGAGGCTTCACCAGTGTCATTAGGTACTGTGGAAACTGCCAACGAACGCACCATTTACAAATATATTCACCGTGATGGCATTAAAAGCTGTCAGGTAGTAATGGGATTGACGGTCTTGAAAACGGGTAGCGTTTGGAACACCATGCCCGCCCACGTACACGACCGCCGCATGGAAGCCTATTTGTATTTTGACGTAAATTCAGAGCATCGTGTTTTCCATTTGATGGGACAGCCTCAAAATACTCGTCATATCGTGGTGGCAAATCATCAGGCAGTTTTATCACCACCCTGGTCGATTCACTCGGGTGCTGGTACTACCAATTATTCTTTTATTTGGGCAATGGCTGGTGAAAATCAGGATTTTACCGATATGGATTTTGCCAATATTGCAGATTTGAAATAAATATTTAATTTGAAAACTTATTTCGTAAATCCTATAAGGTTTTTGAACCCACAGTGGAACTGCTTATAGAATTGATTCTATCGAAATAATTACGCATTTCATCCTCAACCAATAAAACTCATGAAACAAGCTCTCATATTATCCCTTATTCTCCTGAATATCAACGCTTTTAGTCAATCTAAAATTGATGTAAAAAAGGAGTTTGCTTTGGCGGCTGAACAATATCAAGGAATGTTGAAATCACACCAAGATATTACTAAAACGCCCCAATCAACTAATAAAGATGGTTCGCCCAGAGATATGCCAACGGATTGGTGGTGTAGCGGATTTTTTGGCGGTTCATTATGGTATATTTTTGAAGAAACAAAAGACCCACAATGGAAAGATGCGGCTGAAAAATGGACCATGGCTATTCAAAAAGAGCAATACAACACGGGTACGCACGACTTGGGTTTTATGTTGTATTGTCCCTTCGGAAATGGTTATCGTTTGACCAAAAATCCTGAATACAAGCCTATTATGCTAACGGGTGCAAAATCTTTGGCCACTCGTTTTGACCCAAAAGTTGGTGTAATCAAATCATGGAATAAATTTCAATCGTACGAATATCCCGTGATTATTGATAACATGATGAACTTGGAATTTCTGTTCTGGGCGGCTCGTGAGTCGGGCAATAAAGAGTTTTATAATATCTGCCTTTCTCATGCCGATAGCACTTTAAAGCATCATTTCAGACCAAATGGAAGTTCTTATCACGTCATTTGTTATGATAAAAATGGAAAAGTGATTGCCAAAAAAACGGCTCAGGGCTATGCCGATTATTCCGCTTGGGCAAGAGGACAGGCGTGGGCATTGTATGGATACGTGGTGATGTATCGTGAAACCAAACAGAAGAAATATTTAGCCCAAGCACAACAAATTGCGAGTTATATTTTAACTAATCCCAATTTACCAAAAGACAAAATTCCGTATTGGGATTATAACGCCCCCAACATTCCAAACGAAGAACGGGATGCTTCTGCCGCTGCCATTACGTCTTCAGCATTATTAGAATTATCAACCATGAAAGTGGCAAAAGCAAAAGAATATTTCAACACTGCCGAAACCATTTTACAGAGCCTTTCATCACCTGCCTACAAAGCTAAAATTGGCGAAAATAATAATTTTATTTTGATGCACAGCACGGGGCATCGACCCGCAAATTCAGAAGTTGATGTACCTTTGGTATATGCAGATTATTATTATTTAGAAGCACTTTTGAGATACCAAGCTTTGACGAAAAAAGCTAAAAAATAACCTCATGTTTAGAAGGAATTTTCTGAAAGGAATAGGATTAACTTCCCTTTTACCATTTGCATCAGAGGCAAAATCTTCTGATGCCCCGTGGTTGGTGTCTCCACCAACCACAAGTGCGAAAAATCCGAGGGAAGTTTGGGTTGACTATCTTCAAAAACTTGCCGAACCAATTTTGACTAATCTTGCCAAAGACGAACTCAAAATAAATATGCCCATTGAAGGCACTAAAATTGGGGTAGAAAGCCATACTTTTTGTAATACTTTGGAAGGTTTCGGACGATTAATGGTTGGTATTGCTCCGTGGTTGCAATCGGAAGGAGGAAGTGCCAAAGAAAAAGCATTACGTGAAAGATACTTAAAATTGACTGTGGAAGGTTTAGCTAATGCCGTAAACCCGAAGGCAAAAGATTATATGCCTTGGGACGTACCCGCTCAACCCTTAGTGGATGCTTCTTTCTTGGCTCTGGGCTTAATCCGTTGCCCCAAAATTTGGGAAATGGCTGATAATCAGCTCCGTAAAAATGTGATTGAAGCCTTTAAGTTATCTCGGAAAATTAAACCTGGGTTTAATAATTGGCTACTTTTTTCGGGAATGATTGAGGCATTTTTCCTAAATATCGGTGAGGAATACGATAAAATGCGATTAGATTATGCCATTCGTCAGCATGAACAATGGTATCAAGGCGATGGCATTTTTGGTGATGGACCAGACTTTCATTGGGATTATTATAACTCTTTTGTCATTCAGCCATTTTTGTATGAGATTTTGAGAATTGTCGTTCCGAAACATTCAGAATACAATAATTTCAAACAAAAAGCGGATAAAATTTATGGTCGTTTTGCTTTCGTACAAGAGCGAATGATAAATCCCGATGGTACTTTTGCGGCTTATGGGCGTTCATTGGGCTATCGGGCGGGCTGTTTTCATCATTTGGCAAATATGTCTTTGAATCAATTATTACCCACCGAACTAAGTCCTGCCCAAGTGCGAGAAGCCCTTACGGCAGTCATTCGTAAAACCACCGAACACAAAGATACCTTTGATAAAAATGGTTGGTTACGCCCAGGTTTGTACGGTTTTCAACCCAGTATTCTTGAAAATTATGTGGTTACGGGCAGTTCATATCTTTGTTCAGCCGTTTTATTACCTTTGGGATTGCCCGAAACGGATAAATTTTGGTCAAGTCCAGCCGAAGCGTGGACTTCTCTGAAAATTTGGCAGGGAGCAGAAGTAAGTGCCGACCATGCGATGAGTTTTTAACAAAAAAGATGAAGCCAACCAACCTAAAGCAATCAATCCTTCAACTCGCAAACCCTGAAAGAGCCATCGGGACGGCTCGGTTTTTCAAAACTGGCAAAGGACAATATGGTGAGGGTGATATTTTTATTGGCGTGTCTAATCCACAAGTGCAAGCGGTGGTGAAAGAGTTTTACAAAAATATGGAAATTGCTGAAATTCAGGAGCTTATCAATGATAAAGTCCATGAATTACGGTTTGCGGGATTGTTGGTTTTGGTCGCTCAATATCAGAAAGCATCCCTCAATCAGCAACAAATTATCGTTGATTTTTACTTAAAAAACCTTTCACAAATCAATAATTGGGATTTGGTAGATTGTTCAGCCTATAAGATTTTAGGGAAATTTTTATTGGATAAAGACCGTCATATTCTCTATGATTTGGCAGAAACGGGACACCTTTGGTCGGAACGTGTAGCGGTGGTTTCCACGATGGAATTGATTAGAAATGGGCAGTTTACCGATATTTTTCGTTTGTCTGAAAGATTCCTCACGCACCCTCACGACCTCATGCACAAGGCTTGCGGCTGGATGTTGCGTGAAGTAGGCAAGCGTAACGAATTGGCATTAGAAGAATTTTTGGATGAACACCTACCAAAAATGCCTCGAACCATGCTCCGCTACGCCATCGAAAAAATGGAAGAGAAGAAAAGGTTGGGGTATTTGGGAAAATCAACCAATCGCCATCATTACTAAATCTGCCGTATTTTTTGCTTTGGTTTTTTTCATCATATTGGCTCGGTGATTGTCCACCGTTCTGATACTGAGGAAGAGTTTATCGGCAATTTCACGGCTGTTGAATCCTTGTACAATCATTCCCAATATTTGCTTTTCTTTGGGCGTAATTTTTTGAAAAATTGGTTTACCCGAATTATCCTGACTGTTAGCCGTTTTTGCCAATAATTCATCAATGATTACTTCTGAAATTTCGGGTGGAAAATATTTTCTACCGTCCGAAACTACTTTAATGGCTTTCATCAATTCCTCTTTACCAGTGTCTTTTAGTAAATATCCATTTGCTCCATTTTCAACCGAACTAACGATATATTCACGGTTGTTGTGCATCGAGAAAATCAGGATTTTGACTTCTGGATATTCTTCAGAAATGATTTTAGCAGCTTCTATACCTGTCATTCTGGGCATCGTTAAGTCCAAAATAACTACGTTGGGCATTAGGGTTTTTATTTTCTCAATGGCTTCCAATCCATCAGAGGCTTCACCGATTACTTTTACGTCTGTTTCGTCTTCCAAAAGCATTTTCATGCCCTTTCGCACTACGTCGTGGTCGTCTGCTAATAAAATTGTGATTGGATTCATAATTTTTAGTTTTTAAAAGTAGCGAAGCAGCAGAGGAACAAAGGTTATTGGCATTTCAATTTTTGAGATGATTCCTACATATTGCTAAGTTACTTGTAATTCTTTTTTGAATTTATATATTTTAGTTTGTAATGATTTTGTTGATTCTTTGGCTTTCTGTTTCTTTTACTTCTTTGCTCCCCTGCCTTTTTGATGCTTAGCTACTTCATAACTGTCAATGGGAATTGCCACCTTAATCCTTGTTCCTTTTCCTATTTTCGACTGAATTTTAAATGAGCCATTCAACAGTTCCGCACGGGCTTGCATATTTTTCAAACCACTGCCTCCAAGCGTTTTACGAATGGCTGGAAGGTCAAAGCCTTGTCCGTTATCCGCAATTATTAATTCTATAAAGTCTTCATTTTTAAATAGTTGTATCGTAACCAAAGGTGCTTTTGAATATTTTACGGCATTATGAATAGCCTCCTGAGTGATACGATACAAACCCGCTTCTATATTTTCGGATAGACGAGGAAGCTTTATTTCTTGAAAATCAATCGTAATTTCCGACATTTTTGCCACTTGCTCCGATAAAATCCTGATGGCTGGCACAACCCCAAAATCACTCAAAACCGAAGGGGCAAGGTTGAATGATACCGTGCGAGTAGTCTCGATGGTTTCCTGAATCAGTTTTTGTAATTCTTCAAACGAATTTGCCTGTTTTTCACTGGTAAAATTAAAACTTTTCACCTTTTCGCTATGCAATCGTAAGCCAGTTAGCATTTGTCCGATGCCATCGTGTAGGTCGAGAGCTAATCTTTTTCGCTCGCTTTCTTGTCCTTCCATCAATGAGGCAGCCCGAACTTTTTCCTCTGCTAATTGCAATTTATACTTTTCTTCGGTAGCTTTTACTAAAGCCTCCCTTGTTTTTACTAAAGTATCATTAGTTTGTCGCAGGGCGGTTTCTGAATCAGTTAATTGTTTGATAACCAACCTAATATTATCTGCAATGGGTCTAAAAATAAAGAAACCTTCTAAAATTAGAATACTAAATAATAATATAAAAAGAAATAGTTCAATATTTTTGGTTGTACTGACTCGCTTTCTTGATTCCAAATCATACTGAAATACAATTTGATTCATCATTTTTAGATAGATTCTTTCGTTGGTAAGTATTTGATGTAGCGAAGATTGTAAGTTTTCTTTTTGATTATTTTTAGGATTCTCAATAATATTACTTACTACTTTGGCATTGGATAGAATAATATTGAAGATGGGGTCTATAGCTCGAAAAATACTATCCGTTTTTTCACTATTTCTAACGGTATATGTTTCTCCATCAGTTTGTAAGTTCTTGTTTTTCAGACCTTCATGGCTTTTTTCCCATAATAAAATAATCTCTTTAATGTCGTGTGAATAATATTCGGCATCCGCTTGAAAAATATCACGGCGACACAACAAAATAGCAGTCTTTGAAAGCCTTTGGCTCAACATCCTTTGTCGCCCCGCAATATTCACCACGTGCGAATCATCTAAGAGTGAATTTAAAAATAGTTGAATCAACAATTGTCCAATCATCGACAATACTGCAACGGCTGTTAGTGCCATTACATAGAGTCGAGTCAGTCGATTAAAAATCTGATTATCAAGCGGTTTTGTGGTTTGATAAGTTAATTTTTCGAATATATTGATTAAAGTTTCCAGTGAGCTAACTTTTGTATTTCAATTGATTTAATTACATTCCTACAAACACCTGTCCGTTCTCTACTTTCACAGGATACGTTTTGATTTCGTATTCATCACCGCTCAAACACGCCCCTGTTTTTAAGGAGAAGGTTTTTTTGTGGAAAGGACACGCTACTTTGGGTTCACTTTCGGCTCCTGTCGAGCCAATCATCCCTCTCGAAAGTGCCATTTGCTGGCGATGTGGACAAAGGTTTTGCGTAGCATACCATTCGCCACGGCGTGAGAAATTATAAATTGCCACTTGTTCGCCTTCAATCAAGGCACAAGCTCCTCCATTTTCTGGAATATCGTCGGCATAGCACGCCATGTGCCAGGTTATTGTTTGTTCTAAAAGCATTTCTCGATTTCGGATTTTCGATTTCGGATTTCGGATCTTTTAACCCGAAATCCGAAATCTATTTGAATGTTATATTTTTAGTTTGAATTTTGGAGTAAATTCGATTTCAGAAAACAGCTTCAATCCACAATCCGAAATCGAAAATCGAAAATCATTTCCACTCCCCCGCTTTCACCATCTCCCGCATGGGTTCAAATTTCACGTTGGGGTCTTTTACTTTTGGTGCATTTACGAAGTGCGTAAAGCGTTTTCTTAATTCTGGGCTTTCTACTACCTCTTTCCATTCGCATTTATAGGCTTCTACCAATAAATTCATTTCTTCGTCCCAAGTTTCGCCCATTCCCAAAACATCATCCACTACTACTGTTTTGAGGTAATTAATGCCACCTTCCATTTTGTCTAACCACGGAGCAGTACGAGTCAAAGGTTCGGCAGTTTTGATATAAAACATTAAGAAACGATCGATGTATCGCAAACAAGTTTCCGAATCAATATCAGTGGCTAATAATTCGGCGTGGCGAGGTTTTACGCCTCCATTTCCACAGACATACAAGTTCCAGCCTTTTTCAGTGGCAATAATTCCAAAGTCTTTTGATTGAGCCTCGGCACATTCACGAGTACAACCCGAAACCGCAGATTTTAATTTGTGTGGCGAACGCAAACCACGATAACGCTCTTCTACTTCGATGGCAAAACTCACAGCATCTTGTACCCCAAATCTACACCACGTTGAGCCTACGCATGATTTTACGGTTCTCAAAGATTTTCCGTAAGCATGACCCGACTCAAATCCTGCGTTTACTAACTCTTCCCAAATCTCGGGCAAATCACCCATGTGAGCCCCAAACAAATCTATTCTTTGTCCGCCCGTGATTTTTGTATAAAGGCTATATTTCTTGGCTACTTGCCCCAAGATAATCAATTTATCAGGGGTAATTTCTCCGCCTGGAATCCTTGGAACTACTGAATAAGTGCCATTTTTCTGGATATTTGCCAAATAGCGGTCATTTGAATCTTGGATGGTAGCATTACCTTTTTCCAAAATCATTTCGTTCCATAAACTGGCTAAGATAGAGGCTACTGGTGGTTTACAAAGTTCGCAACCATCGCCATGTCCAAGGTTATTCAAAACGTCTTCGTAAGTTCTGAAACCTTTGATTTTTACCAAATCATATAATTCCTGACGGGTATAATCAAAGTGTTCGCATATAACGTTTCTTACAAAAACACCTTGCGACTTCATTGTTTCGTTAATTAAATCTTTGACCATCGGTACGCAACCTCCACAACCCGTTCCTGCTTTCGTACATTTTTTGATACCGTCCAAAGTAGTTACTTTATTTTCGATAATTTCATGGCAAATAGCTCCTTTGGTAATGGCTTCGCAAGAACAAATCAAGGCTTCATCTGGCAAAGCCATCACACCTGAACCTGCACTTTCTGCTCCACCTCTTGACCCCAACATCAAGTCTTCAGGATCTGTGGGAAGAAGCGTTTTATTTTTAGTATTCTGTAACAACATATTATACTGGTCGGCATCGCCCACCAATACACCACCTAACAGATACTTGCCGTCGTTAGAAATATTGATTCTTTTATAAACACCTTTGGCAGAGTTTTCAAACACAATCGTCTGAGCATTAGGCTCTTGGATGAATGGGTCGCCAAAACTTGCCACGTCCACGCCAATCAATTTTAGTTTGGTGGACATATCATAAGGGAGAAATTCTTTTTGTCCACCCACCAAGAAAGTGGCTACAACCTCCGCCATTTCATATCCTGGGGCAACCAAACCGTAAATCATGTGGTGAGCCAAGGCACATTCGCCAATCGCAAAAATATTAGGGTCAGATGTTTGGAGGGCATCATTCACGGTAATTCCACCACGCACGCCTACTTCCAAACCCACTGCACGAGCCACTTCATCACGAGGTTTGATACCCGCCGAAATAACCAACATATCTACATCTAAGATTGAGCCATCGGCAAATAACATTCCCGAAATGCTACCATTGCCTTGAATTTCTTGGGTATTTTTATTCAAATGAATCTTCAAACCCAAGGTTTCTAATTTGGCTTTCAATACGTTTGAGCCCGCCTCATCAATTTGTCTTGGCATCAATCTACTGGCAAACTCTACTACATGAACTTCTTTCAAACCTAAATCTAAGAGTGCTTTGGCAGCTTCTAAACCCAATAAACCTCCACCAATTACCGCACCTTTTGTGGCTTTTTTGGCATGGTTTTGCATCAAATCGAGGTCTTCGATGGTTCTATATACAAAAACGCCTTCTTTTTCAACCCCAGGAATTGGTGGCACAAAAGCCGCCGAACCCGTAGCCATAATTAGGTAGTCATACGCCTGCACAATGCCATGATGCGAGCGAACGGTTTTCGCTTCACGGTCAATGTCCATAATTGGGTCCGACAAAATTAAGTTAATACCATTTTCTGCGTACCAGCTTGCAGGCTCCATCGTAAGGTCTTCAGCGGTTTTACCCGCAAAATATTCCGAGAGATGCACACGGTCATAAGCAGGGCGAATTTCTTCGCCAAATACCGTAATCTCAAATTGCTTGGAAACATCCTTGGCAACAAGTTTATCACAAAACTTATATCCCACCATACCATTTCCCACGACGACAATTTTCTTTTTCATATATATGCTTGATTTTGATAAGTACCACAGGCTTCAGCCTGTATTTAGTTATTTATAAACAGGCTAAAGCCTGTGGTACACAATCCTTTTTTTACTCAATTCAATACTCACCTTTCATCTTTGCTTTTTTACTGCCGAAAGCCTAAAACTAAGTATATATCACTATTCAAAGATTAAATTATAAATTATTTTTATTGTACTTTATTTATAACCTATTTTTTGACAAATATGTTTTTTTACCTTATTTATAGTTCAAATTTAAACCTATTTTTTGGTATTTTACAAATATTTTAAAAAAAATAGATAAAAAATATACTTAAATTTTGGTTTTTAACATTTTATCACCACATTTGTATCGAAATAATAACTAAGTATTTCCATTTAGAGAGAAATAGAGTAAAAGAACTTATAATATGAATATTCCAAGATTAACTTTAATTGGTGCCGGTCCAGGAGACATAGAGTTAATTACTCTAAAGGGAATCAGAGCGATCAAAGCAGCGGATGTAATTTTATACGATGCTCTTGCCAATCAGGAATTATTAGAATATGCTCGTCCTGAGGCACTTCGTATATATGTAGGTAAGCGCCTGGGTAAATATGTATATACGCAAGAAGAGATTAATCAAAAAATTGTAACGTTGGCTTTGGAATACGGACACGTGGTAAGATTGAAAGGTGGCGACCCATTTGTATTCGGAAGAGGATTTGAAGAAATAGAATACGCTAAGAATTTTAATATCGAATGTAATATAGTATCTGGCGTAACGTCTGCCATTGCCGCACCTGCCTCAGTTGGGATTCCCGTAACAAGTAGAGGTTTTGCCGAAAGTTTTTGGGTAATAACTGGAACAACTAAATCAGGAGAATTATCAAAGGATATTGAATTAGCAGTGCAATCAACAGCCACAGTAGTGATTTTGATGGGCATGAGCAAATTGGCTCAAATCTGCGAAATCTTTGCTTCCAATGGAAAAGGAGATATGCCAATGGCAATTATTCAGAATGGTACTCGTGAAAATGCAAAAGCGGTAGTCGGAACAGTTTCAACCATTATTGAAAAATCAATACAAGAAAAAGTGTCAAATCCTGCGGTGATAGTAATTGGCGAAGTAGTCAGTTTACATCCTGAATTTGTCTCGAATATGAGTAGCGTATATGAATACCGTTAGAATAAATTTAGTAAATTATTTTTAGTAAAGTTTTTTGAAATGCTGTAATGTACAAAAAAAGCCCGAACAAGATGGGGGTCTTGCTCAGGCACAAAATTGCTTAACTCTGTTAAAATTTCACAATCAATCACAAATGTATGAAAAATTTTCACATTATTAAATTTGCCGCAATCTTATTAGTGAGTATTTATACTCAATTTAGTTTAAAGGCTCAGTTCACTTTGCAAGGGCAAATAAGAACTCGTACCGAAATCCGCAACGGACTCGGAAACTTAGTACCTGTTGATTCAAAATCAGCAGCATTTACTTCTCAAAGAACAAGATTAAATTTTGGGTATAAGTGGGACAGAGTCCTCTTCGGAGCATCAGTTCAAGATGTGCGTGTGTGGGGACAAGATGCGTCTTCAATCTCTAATGCAGACGGAGCAAAATTGATGCTTCATGAAGGTTGGGCAGAAGTTACCTTAGCCAATAAAGCTGACACAACAGTAAAATTTAAGGCTTTGGATTTATTGACCGTTAAAATTGGTCGTCAAGAATTGATTTATGATGACGTTCGTTTAATCGGTAATTTGGACTGGTTACAACAAGGTCGTCGCCATGATATGGTACTTCTGAAAGCAGTTCATCACGGATGGCAAGTGGATTTAGGTTATGCCTTCGGACAAAATACAGATGCCTTTGGAGCAACAGGAACTGCTTATTTACCAGCTAACGTAAATGCTTTTACTCGTACTTCAACGGGTGTATTAGTACCTACACCAGCTGGAATTATTCCTTTGACAGTGGGTGGTGGAATAGGGGCAAACTCGGTGAAAACAGGCGGAGCTTTAGCTTGGGTGAATCCACCTTCAACCAACGGTGCTTCACAAGATTATAAGTCTTTTACAAGTTTGTATATCAGTAAGAAATTCAATCAAACTAAGTTTTCGGGCTTATTATTTCAAGACAGTTTCGGTGCATACCGCCTTGACTCTGCAGGAAGTGCCGCTACTGGCTATGTTTACGGAAGAAGATTTGTACCATCATCAGCAACCGATGTTTTTGATTATTACCAGTCAAGAAGCCGTACAACTTACGGTTTGATGATTAACCACACGCTCGGAAATGCCTCTGGATTCGGTAAAATCGCCTTCCAAGGTGCTTATTACGGACAAACTGGTAAAGACCGTGAGGGAAATGACATGGATGCGTATCACTACACAGCCGCTTTGACGTATCAAAAAAGCAAATGGGCATTCACGGCTGGTTATGATGTTCTTTCAGGAAATGATGGTTCAAGTGCAACCAACAACTATAAGGCAACTTCAACGGGCGTAAATAATCGTTTTGACCCATTGTACGGAACGCCACACCGCCACTGGGGATATATGGACTATTTTTATGTAGGAACAAACTCGCCAGCAGGAGGTTTGAATAACGGTTATTTGAAAGCAAAATATACGGGTAATACCTTAACATTTGGTGTTGATTATCACTCGTTTGCCTTGAATAAAGCCACGACAAAAGGCGATGGAACATTGGTAGGAACTAATTTAGGAAATGAAATAGATTTCTTGTTGAATTACAACATGAACAAGTTTACCAACATAGAATTAGGGTATTCTGTAATGATGGCAACTGACAATATGACTTTTGCCAAAGGTCAAGCTACCACAGATGCAGGTGCGGCAACTTTTGATAAAACAGGAACTTGGTTGTATCTAATGGTTAATATTCGTCCTGATTTCTTCTACGCAAAACCTGTGGCGATAAAGTAAGTCAATAAAATTATCTGAATTTGGATTCGTCAGATTAGAGGATTTTGAAAAAGAATTTTATTCGAAACTGAATCCAATTAATCCTTTAATTCTATAAATCCAAATTCAGACAGATATACACAAAAATCTCCAAAGCCTTCGATGGGGGTCGAATTTTGGAGCTATTCATAAACATTAAACAAAAAAATTATGCAAACTCTGTTAAAAAAATCAGTAACATTATTATGCCTTGTGGCATTATTCACGATAGGCTCGGCTTTTAAAGGTAATCCGCCAGCCAGAAAAATTAAATTAGGTTTTATTCCATTAACGGATTGTGCTCCATTGGTAGTTGCCAAAGAAATGGGGTTTTTCGCTAAATATGGCGTTGATGTAGAACTTTCAAAAGAATCTTCTTGGGCAAATATTAGAGACAAAGTATTGAACGGAGAATTAGACGGAGCTCACTGTCTATTCTCGATGCCACTTTCGGTTTATACAGGTATCGGTGGAAAAGCAGGTTCAGAAATGAAAATTGCAATGGTTTTGAATAACAACGGACAAGGTATCACGCTTTCAAAAGATTTTTGTGGCTTAGTTGGTTTCAAAGAAGTTGGAAAAGCTGCCGCTGCCGTTAAAACTGTCCAAGCACGTAAAGAAGTAACTTTTGCCATGACTTTCCCAGGCGGAACGCACGATATTTGGTTGAGAAACTGGATGGCAGCCGCTGGAATTAATCAAAAATCAGTAGGAATTATCACCATTCCACCGCCACAAATGGTTGCGAATATGCGTGTGGATAATATGGAAGGTTTTTCAGTAGGTGAACCTTGGAACGGAGTAGCAGCAGCACAAGGCGTAGGATTTACGCACATTGCCTCACAAGATATTTGGAAACACCACCCAGAGAAAGCCTTGGTAGTAAATTCAAAATTTGCCGCCGAAGATAAAGAAGATTTAAAAAATGTAATGAAGGCGATTATTGAAGCCTGCAAATGGTTGGACGTGATGAGTAATCGTAAAAAAGCGGCTGGTTGGTTGACAAAACCATATTACGTAAATGCTCCTTTGGCTGCCATTGAATCACGTTTATTAGGCTCAAATGATTTAGGCTGTGATTTGGGTGTTCAGAAATACAAAGACGATTACATGACTTTTTATAATAATGGAGTTGTTTCAACCCCTCGTAAATCTCACGCTATGTGGTTTTTGGCTCAATATGTTCGTTTTGGATATTTGAAAGCAGAACCTAATTACAAAGCAATTGTCGAGAAACTGATTTTGGATGATTTATTTGCCGAAGTAGCCAAAGAAATGTCAGTACCTGTGCAAGCGGATATGAAGCCTTTCAAAACGACTTACGACGTAAATTTTGATCCTGCTAATATTGATGATTATTTGAAGGCAACGAAAAAATAAAAGAGCTGTCAGTTTTCGGCTGTTGGCTTTCGGCAAAATTATTCTTCCTTTATTGGAGTATTTTAGCCAAAAGCCAATAGCCGAGAACCGAAAGCCACCAAAATCATGATAAAAAAATCAGTACTCAACATCGCCTACTTTTTGGGAAGTATGGCAATCTTAATCGGAATTTGGCAATTGATTTCAATTATTACCAAATCCGAAATCCCTGGTCCAGTTCCAACTTGGGCAGTTTTTAAGGAACTCATGGCAGAGCCATTCTATGACAGAGGTCCAAACGATAAAGGTATCGGAAACAACCTAATGAGTTCAATTGGTAGAGTTTTCACAGGTTTTGCCTTGGGTAGTATCATTGCCATTCCGATGGGAATGTTGATGGGTTCAACAAAAATTGGTATGAGCCTTTTGAATCCAATCGTTCAAATCTTGAAACCCGTTTCGCCTTTGGCATGGTTTCCTTTGGGGCTTTTGGCTTTCAAAGATTCGGGTGGAGCAACTATTTTTATTATTGCCATTACGTCTTTATGGCCCACGGTAATTAATACGGCTTTTGGGGTTTCAAGCATCCCTGCCGACCACAAAAACGTGGGAAAAGCATTCGGTTTTTCTACTTGGAAATATCTGACAAAAATCGTAATTCCGTATTCATTACCGCATATTTTCACAGGCTTACGTCTTTCAATTGGTATTGCTTGGGTAGTTATCGTGGCAGGAGAAATGCTTTCGGGTGGCGTAGGAATCGGATTTTTTGTGTGGGATAGCTGGAATGGCTTATCCTTAGAAAAAATCTTAGTGGCCATCCTCATCATTGGTGGCGTAGGCTTGATTTTAGACAAAGCCTTTAATGCGTTACAGAATGCTTTTTCGTGGGAAGGAAAATAAAAAGGTGTTAGGTTTTTGGTGTTAGGTTTTAGATTCTTGCAAACTAACTAACTAACCCCCAAAACCCAACCCCTAAAACCTAAAAAGAACATGACAAACATAGAAAATTCAGTCAAATTCGTTGATTCTGCGAATGACTTTCATAAAATAAATTATAATGAACCCTCTGTTAGCGTTAAAGACGTAACGGTTTCATTCAAAGGCTCAAAAGGTACATTTACAGCCATTAAAGATATTAGTCTTGACATCAAAAAAGGCGAAATTGTTGCTCTTATTGGTCACTCAGGTTGTGGTAAATCAACTTTGATGAATACTATTTCGGGGATGGTTACGCCCACCACAGGTGAAGTAATTGCTAATGGAAATATTGTAAAAGGTCCCGGTCCCGACCGTGGAATCGTTTTTCAAAATTATTCATTACTTCCTTGGTTGACGGTTTACAAAAATATCTACGAAGCCGTTGATTCGGTTTTCAAAGATAAAACCTCCATCGAAAAGCATGAATTGGTAGAAGAAAATCTTAAAATGGTAAATCTTACTCCTCACAAAGATAAATTGCCAGGGCAATTATCAGGAGGAATGAAACAAAGAGTTGCCATTGCACGTGCCTTCGCCATCAACCCAAGTATATTGTTGTTGGACGAACCCTTCGGAGCATTAGATGCCCTTACAAAAGGTTCAATGCACATCGAATTATTGAAACTCTGGAACTTGGATAATCGTAACAAAACTATCGTTATGGTTACTCACGATATTGAAGAAGCCATTTTCTTATCAGACAGAGTAGTAGTAATGAATAACGGACCAGCAGCGACAATCAAGAAAATTGTGGACATCAATTTGCCAAGACCACGAAATAAAAAAGACATTGCCCACGACCCAGAATATATCAGAATACACGATGAATTATTGACACTCTTGTTCGATAAATTCTCAATTGAAGATGAATAATACGTAGCATTAAACGTAGCACGGCAATCTTTGCCGTGCATTTACGAAAACACGACAAAGATTGCCGTGCTACGTTCGCTGCCATGTTACAAATTCAAATCCAAAAACAAATCATAAAAATTTATAAAAGTATAAAATTTTAAAATTATGTTACTTTCAAACAAACCGCTCGAAAAGCTCAATATATTCTCATTCAAGGGAATACAAATGCAAACCTTTCACATTACGTGGCTTACCTTTTTTGTTTGCTTCTTTGGGTGGTTCGGTATCGCTCCATTGATGCCCGCCATCAGAGCAGATTTGGGCTTAACAAAACCCCAAGTTGGCAATACTATTATTGCCGCAGTTTCAGCCACCATCTTTGCACGCCTTCTCATCGGGCGTTTGTGTGATACATGGGGACCTCGCAAAACCTATACCGCCTTATTACTGATTGGTTCACTTCCAGTAATGTTTGTAGGCTTGGCAAAAGATTATACCACTTTTCTTTTGTTCCGTCTTGCCATCGGAGTTATCGGAGCATCATTTGTCATTACACAATTTCATACTTCTGTGATGTTTGCCCCCAAAATCAAGGGAACAGCCAATGCCGTAGCGGGTGGGTGGGGTAATTTGGGCGGAGGAATCACCCAATTAGCCATGCCAGCTATTATGGCAGCCATTATTGGATTTGGCTACGTAAAGTCAGACGCTTGGCGTTTGGCAATGATTTTTCCAGGTGTTTTTATGTTGATTATGGCTTATGTTTATTATAACTATACCAAAGATACACCCCAAGGAAACTATGACGAAATAGACCGTACCGTTGCTCAAAAATCAACCGTACCTTTCGGAAAAGCGGTTTCAGATATCCGAGTTTGGGCTTTGGCATTGGCGTATGCGTGTTGTTTTGGTGTAGAAATCACTTTTGATGGTGTAGCTGCCCTTTATTTCTTCGATACCTTCAAATTAACCGAAACCGAAGCGGGCTTTTGGGCAATGTTATTTGGCTTTATGAACATTTTTGCCAGAGCATTAGGGGGTATTTTTGCCGATAAAGTAGGAGCAAAATATGGTATGAGAGGCAAAGGCATTTTATTAGCCAGTATGTTGGCAATTGAAGGTGCAGGAATTGTTTTATTTGCCTCTTCTGGCAATTTAACCATGGCAATTATGTCGATGCTTACTTTTGCTATGTTCTTGAAAATGGCAAATGGTACCACCTTCGCCATCGTTCCTTTCGTAAATCCAAAGGCAGTTGGTATCATTTCAGGCGTTGTGGGTGCAGGTGGAAACATCGGTGGAATGTTAATGGGATTCTTGTTTAAATCAAAAGATATTTCTTACGGTCAAGCTTTTATGTATATCGGTATAGTGGTAGCCGTTATCGGCTTAGTGTTGTACCTTGTCAATTTTGATAAAAAGATATTTGCAGAAGAAAGAAGTTTGGAGGTAGCTTAGATTATTGGTACATGGTGAGGTCTAAGCTCTTTACTATTTCAAGCACAAAAAAACCCGAAGCAATTAACTTCGGGTTTTATACCTTGCAAAATGGCGGTAATGGTCAGGTGATAAAAATTAGAAAATGATTAAATGCCGTTCTGGAACATGGCGGTGTTCCAGAGTAGTCCAAATATATAGCGGTAATTTGGATACGAATATTGATTTACTTTATTGAACTCGCTTTTTCTTTAACAAACATAAATAATAACATCCATCATTACAAGAAAAATACAAAATAAAAACAAAATAGTTTTATTTTTAGTATTGCATAGCACAGTTACATTAAATAAACTATTATGTTTTCTTTGTAGAAAATTTATGTTTATCGAATAAATAAATATATGAATAAATAATGAAAAATAGGAGTATCAATATTTAAATTAAAAAGCCCCAATGCTTGGCGGTACATTAAGGGCAAAAATGGGGTAAATAGAATTATCCCAAAATCGTAAATTTTAAATCGTAATTGTTCTATGTAGGCTTTAATAATCAAAAAAGTCACACAATTATATTTAATTAATTATCTGAAAATGAGCAATTTAACAAATGTTAAGAAGTATAAATCCACTTGCTCGTATTGCGGGGTTGGCTGTGGTGTTGATGTTACTGATTTGGGTAATGGCAAAATTTTTGTAGAAGGCGACAAAGACCATCCTTCAAGCAAGGGTATGCTTTGCTCAAAAGGAATGAATTTGCATTATACTGTAAATGATAAATCGGATAGATTGCTTTATCCCGAAATGCGTTTCAACCGTAATATGCCGCTTCAAAGAGTTTCTTGGGATACGGCTCTCGACCGTACGGCTGCCATTTTCAAAACTTTTATCCAAAAATATGGTCCCGATTCGGTTGGTTTTTATGTTTCTGGACAATGCTCTACCGAAGAATATTACGTTATCAATAAACTAATAAAAGGCTTTATTGGCTCAAATAATATTGATACCAACTCTCGCTTGTGTATGTCATCAGCGGTGGTGGGCTACAAGCTTACATTAGGCGAAGATTCAGTGCCAGTCTGTTATGATGACATCGAATTGGCAGATTGTTTTTTTGTAACGGGAGCAAATCCTGCGTGGTGTCATCCCATTATTTGGCGAAGAGT
>JANPGQ010000214.1:0-8259 GCA_031423975.1 Cytophagales bacterium
ATGAAAATTTGTCTGAGAAACTCAATCATGATTTCCCCCTAATTCTCACCACTGGGCGTATCCGTGATCAATGGCATACAATGACCAAAACGGGGAAAGTCAATAAGTTGAATCAACATATTGCTCAACCATATATCGAAATTCATCCAAAAGATGCGGAGGCAAGAGGAATAAAAGAAGGGCAAGTAGTTGAAATTGAAACGATTAGAGGTAAAAATCAAGTAAAAGCCCAAATCACGGAAGACATAAAGCAAGGCGTTTGCTTTATGCCGATGCACTTTGGAAAAATTTTAGGCAATGCCTTCGGAAGAGCCAATAGTTTGACTAATACATTAGTGGATGCTCGTTCTAAAGAACCCGATTTTAAGTTTTCAGCCGTTCAGATTCGTCCATATATTAAGCCTGTTGAAAAAATCATTATCATCGGGGCAGGTTCTGCGGGGTTAGGTTTTATCAATTCGTATCGAGGTTTAAATAAAACCGATGAAATACATGTGTTTTCAAAAGAAATTTATCCATTTTACAACCGTGTAATGTTGCCTGATTATATCTCTGGGACTCAAGAATGGGAGCAATTAGTCAAACTTCGAGAAGACCAATTCACGGAAGCTAACATTTTGGTTCACAAAGGTTTAGAGATTGTAAATATTGACCGTAAAAATAAAGTTGTCATAGATTCAAATGGAGACGAACATGCTTATGACCGCCTGATTCTGGGCATGGGTTCACGGGCGTTTATGCCTCCTTCTGTACCAAAAATTCCAGGTATTTTCAATATGCGTTCTCGTTTGGATGCAGATAGTTTAATGCCATTCTTAAATACTGAGCAGCCACAAGCATTAATTGTAGGCGGAGGTTTATTAGGTTTAGAATTAGCGGCTTCTCTTCGTGAAATAAATGTGCAAGTAACTATCGTTCAACGCATTAGCCGTTTTATGGATAGACAATTAGACCAATTAGGTTCTGATTTACTCCATGAAGAAATTGTAAACTTAGGGATTGATGTTTATTACAATGACGAAGTGGCCGCTTTTTATGGTACAGATAAATTTGAAGGAGTACGTTTGAAATCAGGTAGAAAAATTGATGCACAAGTAGCAGTTTTTGCCATCGGAACGAGTCCAAACGTAGAAATTGCCCGTGCCGCAGGTTTAGAAGTAAATCGTGGTGTGGTGGTGAATGACTATCTGCAAACCTCTGACCCAGATATTTTTGCAGCAGGAGAAATTGCCCAATGGAATGGCGAAATGTGGGGAATCACCGCCGCTGCCGAACAACAAGCCGACATCATTGCCAAATATATTGCTGGCGACTGGGCGAGTGTATATAAAGGTTCACTTTCGGTAAATATTATGAAAATTCAGGGCGTACAATTATGCTCAATGGGTATGATTGAAACCCCTAAATCGCCTGAATATGAGGAGATTACCTTTATTGATAAAGCCAAAAGGTATTACAAAAAGTGTATCATCCACAACGATAAATTAGTAGGAGCAACCTTAATTGGCGACAAGTCGGAGTTCTTAGAATTCAAGGATTTAATTGCCAATGGAATCGAATTATCGGATAAAAGATTAGAACTTTTAAGAAGTGGCAAAAAAGCCGACCCCGTGATGGGAAAATTAGTTTGTTCGTGCAATAACGTAGGCGAAGGGAATCTAAAATCTTGTATTTCAAGTGGTTGTAAAGATTTTACATCTTTGTGTACGCAAACGGGTGCAGGTACAGGTTGTGGAAGTTGTCGCCCAGAGGTAAGAGCAATTTTAGAAAATGCTTTGGCAGAAGAATTAGTAGTGGCATAGGAAAATTTTAACGGTCGTCATCCTTAAAAAGAATGACGACCGTTAAAATTTTACCAACAAAAAAGGGACAAAGCAAAGCCTTGTCCCACATAAAGTCTGATTTTGAGGTTAAACCCTTGTCCTAAATATCGGCAAGTTGATTAACGAATTGCTACAACGATATCACGATTTACAACCGCATTTGTTTTGATTTCAAAAGATTTTGAATCAATAATATCAACGTTTGAATCAATTACCTCGATAGTATATTTACCATCGTTCAAGTTAGAAAAATCGAAAGTTTTAGCGAATTTTTCAGAACTTTTACCAACATATTCACGGTGAATCTCGTTTTTGTCGGCATCTAATACTACAACCATTACTTTTTTGTTCGCAGAGTTCTCAACCCAAACGTTAAAGCTCAATGATTTGCTTACTTGAGCAATTTTAGATTTTACTGAAGCAGATGCTCCGTCGTTTGTATTGTTAGCGAATGAAGTTAAATTCGATGTGCAAACCATAGCTATCGCTACGATAAATGCTTTTACAGTGTTCTTGTTCATGATAATTTTAATTTTTAAAATGATAGATTTGTTGTTAAACTTTTATTAAACCTAATTTGTATATTTCTAAGAATTCAATGTTGAAAATAGAAGCTAAAACTAACTCGAACGTTACTTTGTTAATCTTTACTTTTTCTCAATTTATGAACTAAAAGGATTACGAAACCTGTTGTGAAAATTCATTTAGAATGCTTAGAAATTTTCTCGTGTCATCTCTTTGACGATGTAAACTTAGGAAATAGATTTTGTTATTCAATCATGAAATGAGTAAAATTTTCACTTTTTCAAGAAGATTCTTCTTAAAAAAATTATATTTCACAAAATAATACTATTCTAAAATCAAGATTTATATTAAATATTAGAATAGTGATACGGCAATTTATTAAAATATATAGCATTGATTTTCAGTATATTAAGTAATTATTACTAATAAATGAGGATAAATAACTATATCTTAACATTGAAAATTAAGGAGAAAATAGATATGAAAGATTATGCTTTATTAAAAATAAACTTGATGGGTGGAATTGTTTCGCCAGGGACATTAGATTATATACTTTCAGCCGCTCGTGAGGCAGGAGTGAGGGAATTGAGTTTTGGAGCGAGACAACAAATTCTGATGTATGTAAAGGCTGAAACAGTACGTGGAAGCGGGATGATTGAATTAAAGAAAAAATTGTACGAATCTAAGATTGACTTCGAGATGGACTCTGACGATTATCCTAATATTATTTCCTCTTATTGTGCAGAAGAAGTATTCCCCACGGGACAGTGGATTTCGGAGGGAATTTATAAAGATATATTTGATGGTTTTGATTATCAGCCAAAATTGAAGGTGAATATCTCCGATTTTCAACAATCCTTCACTCCATTCTTTACGGGCAATCTTAATTTCATTGCTTCCAATACGCAAAACTTTTGGTACTTGTATGTACGTCCGAAGCAGTCGAACCGTATTTTCCGTTTTCCAATTTTGATTTATACTTTAGAAATTCCTAAAATTTGTAAAAGAATAGAAGAAGTGATTTGGGAGAATCCTGAGATGGATGAAAACGAAGTATATGAAAAAGTAATTGCTAAAGGTGAAATTATCTCGCAGGTAATTTTGGAAGATTTGAAATTACCCAATTTTTCACTGCCTTATTACGAAGGCTTTAATCGTTACGGAGAGAAAACTTGGCTCGGAATTTACCGAAGAAATGAAACTTTTTCGATTGATTTTCTCCAAGAAATATGTCAAGTTTGTTTAGAAACCAAAATAGGACAAATCTGTTCAACGCCGTGGAAATCGCTGATTATTAAAGGTATAGAGAAAAAACACCGTTCTTTTTGGGATAAATTATTGGGTAAATATGCCATCAATGTTCGTCATGCCGCTAATGAGTTGAATTGGCAAGTAGAAGACCTCTCGCCCGAAGGATTAGCCATGAAAAAAGCCATTATCCGTGAATTTGATAATGAAGACGTTCGTACTTTTGGATTGAGTTTTGCGGTACAAACCCGTTCAAAATCAGAAGTTTTTGGTTCGGTAGTTGTCAAAAAACGTAAAATTTTTGGCGGAATTTCCAGTGCTTTTGATATTTATCATACCTCAGATTTTAATCCCAATACTCGTGAATTAGTTTTATTTGAAAAGGGGGTCAATAAAACCCATGTTCCCGAAATTCTGCAAAGATTATCAAAGCGTTTTTATGCCCAAAATACGAAGAAAGAACTGACAATTGTAAAAAATAAAGTTACAAAACCTGCTGATTTACAGATAGTTAAAGTGCATCAATGCAAAGTGTGTTTCACGATTTATGATGAAAAATTTGGTGATTCGGTGAATAAAATTCCTGCGGGCGTAAAGTTTACAGACTTGCCCACAAGCTACTGTTGCCCCGTGTGTGAGGCTGAAAAAGGAGAGTTTGTGGAGGTTGGTGTTGATGGAATGTTGGTATAGGGTTTTGCTGAGGTATTGTTGTTTATGACAATAATACCTCAGCAGGAATTCCTAATTGATGGTGGAAGATTTTGGCAATTTCTAAGGTAAGAGGCTTTCGCCGATTCAGAATGGATGAGATATAACCCTTGCTTCCAATAATGCCAACGAAGTCTTTATTCTTCAAGCCTTTTTCTAACATTCTTATTTTTACTGCTTCAATTGGGTCGGGTGCTGGGATTGGATAGTTTTCATCTTCATATACTTTCACCAACAATAAAGCTACCGCCAATTGTTCACCTTCTGGGCTATTAACAGGCACTTTTTGGTCAAATTGACTATCAATCCACTCTAAATACTCTTCGTACTGCTCCTCAGTTTTTATTGGTTTTAAATTCATTTCTTTTTAAATTTTACAGTTTCTACATCAATCTCATCATATTCTGCGTGCGTACCAAACCATTTAATTTGAATGGATTTATATTCAAAAATCATTCTTACCACCAACCTATACTTGTTTCCCATAATATTAAAAACAACACGGTCGTCTCCAACAATACTAACGTTCCCATAAACTTCTTTTAGCTCATTAAAATTCTGAAAATCACTTTTTACGAACTCAGCATACCATTCACGAAGGGCATTTGACGCTTTCGGATAAAGTATGCAATATATGAGCAAAGTTTTACGAGTAATGATATTAAACACAAAGCAAAGATAAAAGTTTTCTTATGGAAAACAAAGACTATTTTCAAATTCCAAACTGCTTCTCAAAATAAGGTTTCAAAATCCGTTTATCAATAAAGAATAAAGTCACTAACACATTGATTATCAGGAAGAACTGAGTAAATAATTTGTCCTGCAAAATTCTCAAAGGTTTGCTTAAATCCATTTGAACTGTTGATTGATTAATTATTGGTAAGACTGAAATAATCAATAAAATCACCATTACCGACATTGCCACCAAGAAATAAATAGGCAGTTTATAACTCTTCCGAACCACCACAACTTGTTGCGAGACTTCCCAGCGGTCAATCAATTTATCGGTAAAATTAAAAGCCGTTTTTTCCATACTCGTATCCATGAGTAAGGCGTGTGTATGAGCGTACTCGTTGAAAAGTATCTGATAATCAGCACTTTCTGAAAGTAATTTCTTATGCTGACGCATTGTTTCTTCCGAAGCAATACCGTCTAATATGTCAAAAATATCTTCGTCTTTCATATCTATAACAATGTTTTTACTTCGTTTCCTAATATTCTTTTCATTTCCTCCGCCAATCTTTTTCTGGCTCGGCATAGTTTTACTTTAACTGTTTCGGCAGATAAACCTACTATTTGAGCAATTTCTTCTAACGACTGTTCTTTCAGATAAAATAAGGTTATCACCGTAACATCATCGGATGATAAATGGTTAAGAGCTTTCTGAATATATTGTCTTTGTTCACTGATTTTTAGCTCGTTATCGGTATTTGCTGGTACAAATTGAGCGGATTGTGAAAGTTCAATATCTTCCGTCTTAATTCTATTTTTACGCTTAAACATCAAAGCGGCATTGAAAACAATTCTATAAAACCATGTGGTAAATTTTGCTTCTTGATTAAAAGCGGGTAAGGCTTGAAATGCTTGAATAAAAGCATCCTGAGCTATTTCCTCGGCATCTTCTCGAGTTCCCGCAATCTTATACGCCACCGTAAAGGCATAATCTTTATGGCGATTAGCAAGATCTTTGTACCCCGATTTGTCGCCAGCCAAAATGCGTTCAATGATAGAATTATCTGTTTCTTTGGTTTTCACAATTTGTTAGATGCGGGTTTGTTTGGAAAGGTTACGGGAATAGCCTAAATAATATTTTTCTTTAGGCTGTAACCTTTCTTTAACAATTTACATCATATCCTCAGAAATTCATTATTCACTTTTATAAAACATTTACTAACATGATAGACGGAAATATGATACCGATAGTAGGAATGCTCATTCCAATCATAGGAACAATCGGATTATTCACCATGCTTGTATTTTTACGGAAATACGATAATGATGAAAAAATGGCAATGATTGCCAAAGGCATTACACCACCACAAAAAGTATCTCATCAAATTAATCCCAGCCATTCGCTTCGCTGGGGATTTGTATTGGTTGGTTTTGGTATAGGCTTATTAATGGGTTCGTTGTTAGAAGCTGCCACTCAAATTGATAGCGAGGTAGCACATTTCTCCATGATTTTCATTTTTGGTGGTTTGGGGCTTTTAGCTTCATATTTTTATCAGATGAATCTTGATAAGAAAAATCTGAACAATAAGGAGTCATAATTACCTAATAATCAATGTATTAAAATCAGCTTTCTAAATATTTTAGGATATTTAGAAAGCTGATTTTTTGTTTTATTTTTCTTTTAAAATCACCATTAACATCTCCTTAACAAGCATTAACGTTTCATTAACTTACCTCCGAAGACTTCCTGCGTTATAAGTTCAGATTAGAATTTTAAACCAATCTTATACAGATAAAGTCATGAAAAAGTTAATTGCAGCCATCGCCCTTTCAGTAATCGCTTTCGTAAATGCCAACGCTCAAAGTGTTGCTTTCAAAGTAGGATATACTCACTCAGACGTAATAGTATCGCCTGAACCCGCTAATATTTTCACGCCCAAAGAAACTTTCCACGCAGGTATCGTAGTGAAAGACATCATGCTGACGGACAAAATTGGTTTGCAACCAGAGCTTTTGTACTCGATGCAAGGCTTCCATGTAGCAAGCGTGGGCAACGTGGGCATTCATTATTTGTCAGTACCCTTGTTGGTTACATTTCCAGTAACGGAACAATTACAATTGCAAGTTGGTCCGCAGGTGAGTTATATGATTAACTCTCGGGTTGGTGTAGTAAACGACTTGTTTTCAGTTACTTACAATGGATTATTTCATGATATTGATGCGGGTGCAGTAGCAGGTATGGAGTTTAAAGCCTCAGATAATATATCAATCGGGGGGCGTTATTACTTGGGAATGACCAATGTAAACAAAGATTTTTCATTCGGAAATAACAAAAATTTATCCGACTACTTCCAAATGCGTAACACAGGCTTACAGGCTTATGTATCATTTAGTTTTGGTGGAAAGAAGTAGTATTTTAGATAAATCCCAAATAAATTTTAACTTCAAAAGTAATATTTATTTGGGATTATTGCTTTACCGAACATCGAAAACAGCATCGACTGCCGTCGAATACGAATATTGAATTGTTAGAATTGTATTATAAAAAGGTTTTCTATATTTAAAAATAATCGTACCTTTGCAAGCCGTTGAACGAAATGGCTTTTTTATTTACTGAAAATGAGGAGTTTACAAAATAAAAACCCCTATTTAAGTATCTAATAAACACAGTATTTTACAGCAGTGATGTTGCAATATTTTAACAAAAAGAAAATGAGAAAGCGAATCGAAAAAGAAGATTTGTCCTTCGAAAGAAGAGAAAACACTCGTCAAAGAAAAGACGAATTGAACCGTGAATTGGGGCGTGAAGTGCCTAATAGACCAACATACGGAGAAAGACCAGATTTTAATGCTGGCGAACGAAACGACAGAAAGCCTTTTGATGGCGAAAGGAAACCTTATTCATCAGATAATAGAGGAGAAAGAAGAGATTTTAATTCGGGCGAAAGAAAACCTTATTCATCAGATAATAGAGGGGAGAGAAAGCCATTTGATGGAGAAAGAAAACCATACGGCGAGCGTTTAGAGAGAAAACCGTTTGACGGAGAAAGAAAACCATACGGCGAACGTTCAGAGAGAAAACCGTTTGACGGAGAAAGAAAACCATACAGCGAACGTTCGGAAAGAAAGCCATTTGATGGAGAAAGAAAACCATACGGTGAGCGTTCAGAGAGAAAACCATTTGATGGAGAAAGAAAACCATACGGTGAGCGTTCAGAGAGAAAACCATTTGATGGAGAAAGAAAAACATAAGGAGAGCGTTCAGAGAGAAAACCATACGGCG
>JANPGQ010000215.1:0-1738 GCA_031423975.1 Cytophagales bacterium
GCGGAATTTCACAAGAAGAACTTGAATTTAATTTTAAAGAACATATTGATAATTTTGCAAAAAACGAATCAAAGGAGAAAAATGAGTTATTAGCATTATTGAAAAAATGGTATAATGGTTACAGTTGGAATGGTCAAACAACGCTGTATAATCCGTATTCTCTATTAAATGTCTTTCAAAAAAATGTCTTTCAAAATTATTGGTTTGATACAGGAACGCCGACCCTTTTAATTAAAATGGTTAGTCAAAACCAGCGACTGTTTGATACTTTCAAGAACTTTGTAATGGGCGATTCTTGGTCGATGTCAAGTTTCGACCCGCAGTCGAATGATGACATTGGACTAATGTTTCAAACTGGTTATTTGACAATTAAAGATAGAGAAAAAAATGCCGATGGTATTCCCTCTTATAAATTGGGATTTCCAAATCAAGAAGTTGAATACTCATTTGCAAAATATCTTTTGGCGGAATACATTACAATAGCACCCGAACGATTGACAAACGATTTAACTTACCCTATGAAAAATGCTTTATATGAAAATGATTTAGAGGCATTTATCCATTGTATAAAAGTTGCTTTTTCAAAAATACCACATCATTTATTCATTGAGAAAGAAGCATTCTATCATTCTATGCTGTTAATGTTAATGATGGCATCTGGTATTATGATGCGAAGTGAAGAGGCAAGTTCAAAAGGCAGAAGTGATTTGGTTTTGGAAACCAATGACACCATTTACATATTTGAATTCAAATTAAACCAGAGTGCTGAAGTTGCCCTTAAACAAATAAAGGAAAAAGGCTACGCTAATCCATATTTGATAGATTCTAAGAAAGTAGTTATAGTCGGAATTAATTTTAAAAACAGAGAATTGGTTGATTGGAAAGACGAGCGTATTGATTGAATGTCAGATTAGTGAGGAACGTTTTTTTTCTGATTAATTTTAGGTCTCTGAATTTTATTCTTAGCAATCCAATTACTCAAAGTTGCCTCAGTTGCTCCGTAACGATTGGCAATAAAACGTTGTGTTGAACCATTTTGAAGTAAGGCTTCTATCTCAACTTTGTAAATATCCAATTTACTTTTCCCTGGTCCTTTCGGGCGACCCAATATCATACCGTTCGCTTTCTTCACCCGTAAGGCTTCTTTGGTTCTTTGGGAAATTAAATCTCTTTCTATCTCGGCTGCCATCGCAAAGACCATCGCCATGATTTTACTTTGGATGGTATCGTCTAATTGCCAGTTTCCTTTGACCGTGTACATTTTGATTTCCTTTTCGATGGCAAACAAGATGATTTCCATAATTTCTAACATACTTCGCCCTAATCTTGAAAACTCACTAATCAAAAGTACATCGCCTTTTTGAAGTTGATTGAGAACCGTGAAAATCTGTCTTTCCTTCCAAGGGATTTTTCCTAAAATTTTGTCTTCCACAAATTCGACTTTACCCAAGCCTTTTTCATTAGCTAAGGAAAGAATATCGGTTTTGTTTTTGGAGTTGTCTTGTTCGAGGGTTGAGACACGTAAACAGGCGATATTCTTGGGCATTTTGATAAGATTAGATAAAAACCTCATAAAGATACTTATTTTATAAGATTTAGCTCGTTTTTATCAATGAGTTTTGATTGATTATTTTGGTTGTTTATAGGATGGTTTATTTTGTAAGGAGAAAGGTTCGAAAATTGAAAACCCATTACAATAGAGGTGTTTGTGTATACGTGTCAAGTTATTTTAATTGAA
>JANPGQ010000216.1:0-5264 GCA_031423975.1 Cytophagales bacterium
AGTGGGACTATCGAAACGAAGGCAATGTTTATGGAGGCACTAACATCAGGAGCATCAGATTTTACCAAAATTGATTTGACTGACCAAACGGTAAAAATTGTAGGCAAAAACGCCATCGTTCGTCATAAATTATTTGCAGAAACAGCAAATAAAGGCATTGCTGGCACAACAAAGCTATACGTATTATTAGTTTTTGTAAAAGTAAAAAACGAGTGGAAATTATTGGCTCGACAGGCGGCGAAGATTGTTTAGGGTGATACTACGATTTATATGAGAACGAAGGCTGGGTTTTGAATCCAGCCTTCGTTTGTTTAAATCTGAATCTAAAATTATCTTGGCGTATAAGCCACCAAAGTTTTATTGATATATCCAAAACGTTGCATATCATTACTGGCTCTTTCGGGAACTGTAACCCAGTCTTTATCCCTTTCAAGATACCAGCGATTAACCGCAACGGTATTTGCTTTTGGCGAAGGATAGGCATATCCCAATAATATTTTGCTTTTATATCCAAAGCGTTCCATATCGGCACTGGCACTTTCAGGTACGCTTACCCAATCGCCTGTACTGGCTAAATTCCAACGATTTATCGCCACTGTACCTTCTTGGGGTTCTTTGAATAAATTACAAACAAATGTTTTGTTTTTGTAACCATATCCAGCCAATGTTTCGCCTTCTTCCTCACGGGCTTCTACCCAATCTTTATTGATATTCCAACGATAGATGGCAACTTTTTCTGGAATTTGACAATATGCCGATAGACTCATACTAAGGGCAATTATGATTGATGTGATTGATTTCATTATCTGTTTTGTTTTTTTGAATCTCTTCTAATCTTTCAAATTATAAAATTTCTTAACTGCCTCATAATCATTGTAATCAACTGCAGCTTTACGCCCTGTTGGAACTCCCCCTGGCACTAAAACATACCTAAAACTTGTGTTGCTGTATGTAGCATTTGAAGTAATCATTGCATTTCCGAGATAATAACGAACAGCAACAGTTTCATCTTTCCCACCGCTTGAAGGAAATGATAGAGGAAGAGAATATACCCAATTAGAATTGCCAAATTTAATATAAGAGAAAATAATGTATTTGTCCATTACCTCTTGCGTAATTTTTGGTAGCACAATGTTTGTAGTACCATTGGAAGTTTGTGTACCTGTTAATGTAAAAGGAATCCAATCAGAGTATTGTACATTAGCTGTTCCAGTAGCCCCTGTCGCTCCCGTTGCACCTATTCCACCAACAGCACCAGTCGCACCAACTGCACCAGTTGTTCCAATAGGTCCAACATCGCCTTTTTCACCTTTACAGGCATCTAAAAAAATAAACATTGCCACTATGCTGGCTAATCCCAATAATCTTGTAATCGTTTTCATTTCTTTGTTTTGTTTAAAGGAAAAAAGATTCGTTTCTTTCTACACGACAAATTTTGCCGAAATATTTTAAACTAAAAATCCCCAATATTGGGGAGAAGAAATCATTCAGTTATCAGTAAACAGTTATCAATTATCAGTAGAAAGGAAGTCCTAATCCCTAACGCCCAATCTTTGGCACGTTATTTGTTTTCGATTCACTAACCTTACAGAATAGCGTAATAACTATTTCGCCTAAGCAAAAATGAATATGAACAAACTTTTCCACATAGCCTCGGTTGTGGCATTGCTTTTCTTACTAACTTGTACTAAAACACACGCCCAAGCCAAGTTGAAAGCCGCCAATCGCCAGTTTGAACAACTGAGTTATATTGACGCAATTCGTCTGTATGAGGAATTTCTGCGTGATGCCAAAGACCCTGTTACTCGGCAGGAAGGGCTCAAAAAATTAGCTTATTCTTATCGGAAAGTACAGGATTCTCGCAATGCCGAGCGTGCTTATGCTGATTTGCTACGTGATTATCCCGATGTGGAGGCGGAAAATTATCTCTATTACGCACAGGCTTTGCAGTCTAATCAGAAGTATAAAGATTCCCAAAAATATTATGCGATTTACGGTGAAAAACAAACCGCCGACCTTCGTGGAAAACGTCATACCATTGCTTTGATGGATATGGGACGTTTTTATCGTGATTCATCTTCATACAAAGTTCAATACCTTCCTATCAACTCACGCCAGGCAGATTTTAGTCCGATGTTTTACAAAGGAGGTTTGGTTTTTTGTTCGGCAAGGGACGAATCAGGAGCAGTGAAAAGAGTTTTTTCTTGGAATCAAACGCCATTTTTAGATTTGTATTATGTGCAAGATACTTCACAACTGAGTGTTAAAAATGGATTGCAAACGGCATCTGCTTTGGGTGGTATGTCCGCCAGTAATGCTGATGCCCCTGTGGTTGTCCCCGAAGGGAAATTAACCAAAATTGAAGAATTTAGTCGAACTCTAAATACTAAATATCACGAAGGTCCGATGACCTTTTTCAAGGATGAACAAAAAGTAATTTTAACCAGAAATAACTACAATAAAGGACGTGCCAGAGAATCAAAAGATGGGACAAATCGCTTAAAACTTTATTCGGCAGACTTAGTAAAAGATACATGGGGAAATGTAAAAGAATTACCCTTCAATTCAGACGAATATTCTTGCGGACACCCCTCTCTCACGCCAGATAATACCAAGATGTATTTCGTCTCGGATATGCCTGGAGGCTATGGCGGAACGGATCTATATATCGTAGAATACAATGGAGGAAGCTGGGGAACGCCAGTAAATTTGGGCAAAGAAGTGAACACCGAAGGCAACGAAATGTTCCCGTATGTGGATGAAAACGGAAATTTATATTTCTCATCAGACGGACACGAAGGCTTAGGTGGTTTGGATATTTTCTATGCCGAAATGAAGGAAAACGTGGCAATCAAAGGCGTACAGAATTTGGGAGCTCCCTTAAATTCTGAAAAAGATGATTTTGGCTTAATAACAGATGCAGGACGCAATACAGGCTTCTTTTCATCAAACCGCAAAAGGGGCGTACACGATGATAATATTTATAGTTTCCGTCGTGAATGTCGTCCTTTGAATGTGATTGTGTATGATGCCATTACGAAAACACCTTTAGAAAACGTGGATATCAGAAGCGTAATCAATGGTGAAAATCAAGATTTGAAAGTTACAGGTTTAGACGGTTCTACTTCAATATGTTTGCAGGCAGAATCAGAATACGAATTCAGAGCCATCAAAGAAGGCTATCAGATGAATTCAATCACGTATTCTACCAAAAGTACAACGGGGCAAAAAACCACTTTGGAAATGTATTTAGAAAAATCAAACACTTCCGTTTTGAAGGGCGTTGTGAAGTCTGAATTGAACCAAACGCCAATTTCAGGCGTACAGGTAACCCTTGAAAACCAAAAAGATAAGACCTCACAAACAGTGGTAACGGGTAAAGATGGTGGTTATGAATTTGAAGTAAAACCTGGGGCTGAACACAAGTTGACGGCTCAGAAAGATAAGTACGCTACCAACAATGAAACTTTTGGAAAAGTGAGTGGAAAAAACCCCGCACAATACCAAAACGTACAGGGAATGTATGGCGAAGGCGATATTTTCAAATTGAATAATATCTATTACGATTTAGATAAATTTTTCATCCGTAAAGATGCCGCCAAAGAGTTAGACAGAACGGTATTACCCTTGTTGAAAAAGTATCCAGAGATGAAAGTTGAGATACGCTCGCACACTGATGCTCGTTCAAGTGATACCTATAATATGCAACTTTCGGACAATAGAGCCAGAGCCGTAGTAGATTATTTGACACAGCGAGGCATTGATTCAAGTCGTTTAGTATCAAATGGTTATGGAGAAAGTGAGCCATCCAATGAATGTGTGGACGGGGTACAGTGTAATGAAAAGCAACATCAAGAAAACCGCAGAACAGAGTTTAGGATTTTGTCGGTAAAATAATTTATTTAGTATTATTTGATAGCTTATAGCTTCAAAATATTTTCATTTTAGTTTTTTAGGTTAGGTGAATAGTTTACAAAAATGCCCCGTGATGCGGGGCTTTTTTGTTTTTTTTCGTAAAATTAATAAATCCAATCTATGATATGCTATTAAAGAAATACCGTTAAATCATTCCTAGCGAGTCTTGAAATTAAAGCATTCATTTATTGATTTTCCAAACGTAAGGATTTCCTTGCTCATCCGTAAAAGCAGCACTTCTGATTTCACAATCATCCGAAATAACTTTCAAAACCAGCGTATCTTTTACAATTTCAAAAGACATTTTAGCCACTTGGCTTTCTGTGCAGGGACTTGCTCCCGCTGTTTTTTTCATCATGAGAATATTGCCTTCAATGGTGTAGGAAAGTTCCTCAATCGGTGAATCATTTTCTATCTCCTTGAAAATGATTTTTCCTTCATTAAAGGTAATAATAGCTCCAGTTGGGTTTGGCACATTTACCGTACCCTTCCAACTGGTATTTTTTAGAGGATTGACAGTATTTTGGGCAAAGGATGTACTTCCCAACAACATAAGGGTAACGAAAAATAGTAGTTTGTTCATGGTCGTATTATTTTTTTAAAATGTGTTGCAAATATATTCAAGCATTCATTTTTATATAAAAAACCACGAAAATTATGCGTGCTAATTTAGTAATTGGTCACTGTACGGATAAAAAAAGAGAGACAATGCCTTAACATGTCTCTCTTTTATATACTTAACTTTTAGAAAAATAATTTACAACCCAACCGCTGTCCGCTGAATAAATGCTGTCAAATCTGCTCCAGTAAGCATGTTTTGCGATAAAAGTGCCAAATCATAAATCTGTTTTGCCAATTTCTTCTGCTCCTCAGCATCGGTTGATTTCAAAATTTTGCTGATTGTCGGATGGTTGGCATTTACCGAAACGATATAGTTATTAGGCATATTTCCAAACATACTCATTCCGCCACCACCACCTGCACGAGACATATCAGCCATTCTACGCATAAACTCGTTTTGAGTAATCACCGCTGGCATTTCATCAGCGGGCATTGGTTCTAAGGCTACTACTTTCGTAGTATCATTAATTACTTCATCAAATACCTTTTTCACCGTTTCTTTTTCAGAATCAGAGAGAATAGTGTCCACCGAAATTCCTTTGTCAATCAATTTCTCAACCGTGTCAGAATCTACTCGTTTCAAGTTCGTTTTTACCAATTTGCTTTCCAACATATTGATAAAATGACTGTCTAAAACCGAATCCAATTTCAAGACATCATAACCCCTCTTTTTGGCAGATTGAATAAAACCGTCTTGTCCATTGACATCGTTGGTATAAAGATAGGTT
>JANPGQ010000217.1:0-10010 GCA_031423975.1 Cytophagales bacterium
CCCGTGCCAACGGAGGTACTGCCACTTGGAACGGTCGCACGCTACAAGGCAACCGAGTAGAAACGGGAGTTTATTTAATATTTAGTGCTAATGCCAAAGGAGAAGAAACTTGTGTGAGTCGTTTGGCAGTGGTGAAATGAATTATTCCCACAACACTTTTTATATTTCTTTGCACTATCACAAGTACCTAATTCGTCAAATCGTATTTTTTCCCAGCAAATTGCCCTTCCTCAAAAGAGATTTCAAGAAAACTGTCTTGTTATAAATCTAATTCATAAGTAATTATCACTTAAGTATGTTAATATTTTGACAATCAATATGTTGTTAATGTATTACGAATATTTTTTTGTAGTGAATTCCGTTAAAAATCCTTAAAATCCCCCGTTCATAACAATTCTAATTGCTATTTCGTTAGGTATTTGGTAGCTTACCTAACTATTTCGTTTTCATTCTATTTTCATTATAAACCTCCTAAAACAATGACAAAAATTACCCACCTTATCCTGGTGGGCGGCGTGCTGTTGAGTACCGCACTTTTCGCCCAAAAGAAAAAATCTGTTACGCTTCCCAAAAATCCTGTTCCTGCCAATGTCTTGCCGCCTTCGCCTGTTCCTGCAAGGTTGGATATTCCTACGGAGACGCTTGTTGTCCTTCCTCAGAAAGTTACGGCTGTTGAGGGTGTTACGGAGTATATATTGAGCAATGGCTTGAAGGTTTTATTGTTCCCAGACCCTTCAAAACAGACTATTACCGTCAATATTACCTATTTAGTGGGTTCTCGGCACGAAAATTATGGCGAAACGGGAATGGCTCATTTGCTCGAACATTTGGTATTTAAGGGTACGCCCAAACACCCAAATGTTCCCCAAGAATTGACGGCTCATGGGGCTAATCCCAACGGAACTACGTGGTTGGATAGAACTAATTACTTTGAGATTTTTCAGGCTAATGAGGAGAATTTGAACTGGGCTTTAGATTTAGAATCTGACAGAATGGTGAATTCTTACATCGCCAAAAAGGACTTGGAATCTGAAATGACGGTGGTGCGAAATGAATTTGAAATGGGTGAAAATTATCCAACCAATATTCTTCGCCAACGGGTTACGTCCACTGCATATATGTGGCACAACTACGGTAATTCTACTATCGGGGCGAGAGCCGACATCGAAAATGTTAACATTGAGCGTTTGCAAGGCTTTTATCATAAATATTATCAGCCCGATAATGCCGTTTTGTTGATTGCGGGTAAGTTTGACGAAGCAAAGACTTTGGAGTTGGTCAGTAAATATTTTGGGGTAATTCCTAAGCCAACTCGAGTGATTGAAAAGACTTATACTGTTGACCCAACCCAAGACGGTGAGCGTCAAGTTACGTTGCGTCGAGTAGGGGATATTCAGGCGGTTTGTGCGGCATATCACACGCCATCAGGTTTTCATCCAGATTACTATTCGCTGATGTTGGCAACTGATATTTTGGGCGATAACCCATCGGGACGTTTGTACAAAGCCTTGATTGATTCCAAAAAAGCCAGTCAGACCTACGCCTACGGATTTCAGTGCAAAGAACCTGGTATTATTTACTTCAATGCTGAGTTGCTGAAAACGGCTTCGCTGGATTCTGCTAAGAATATTATGTTGGATGTGATTGAGAATTTTGCCAAAAATCCACCCACTGCCGAGGAGGTTGAACGCCTGAAAACCAAGAACTTATCTCAAATTGATTTGCTTTTAAATTCTTCGGATAATGTAGGCTTGTATATGAGCGAGTACATTGCACAAGGCGATTGGCGACTGCTGTTTTACGGAAGAGACCAATTGAAAAAGGTAACGCCCGAAGACGTAAAACGAGTGGCTGAGAAATACCTAATTGCCTCAAACAGAACGCTTGGATTGTTTATCCCGACTGAAAAACCCGTCAGAGCCGAAATTCCAGAAGCTCCCGAAGTGATGGCAATGTTGGCAGATTTCAAGGGTGGTGAAGTTAAAAAACAAGGAGAAGCATTTGACCCATCGCCAAGCAATATTGATAGTAGAACTACGCTTGGAAGTATGAGTGGCATTAAATACGCCTTCTTGCCCAAAAAGACTCGTGGCGAAATGGTGAATGTGGAAATGACCGCTCGATTTGCTAATTTGGAAGCTCTGAAAGGCAAAAGAGTTATCTCGGATTTGACCAAAGAAATGCTCAATAAAGGCACTACCAAGCATACTCGTCAGCAAATCAATGATGAATTTGATAAGTTGAAAGCAAGGGTTGGATTTTACAGTGCGCCCAACGATGTAACCTATCAATTGGAAACTGAGCGTAAAAATCTGCCTGCGGTTTTGAGTTTAGTAGGGGAGATTTTGAAAGAGCCAACTTTCCCTGCGGAAGAATTGGAAAAGTTAAAAAATGAGAAAGTTGCTCAGTGGGAACAGCAAAAAAGTGAACCACAGTATCAAGCAAGCAATGCGTTGAGTAGATATTTGAACAATTTTGCGAAAGACGACCCCCGTTATACGCCCACGGCAGAAGAGGAAATTGAGGAAATCAAGAAGGTTACGTTGGATGATGTGAAGAAGTTTTACAAAGACTTCTACGGAATGTCGAACGTAACGTTGGCGGCAGTGGGCGATTTTGATGCGGAGGAACTAAAAAAACAGATGAATGGATTGTATGGCGAATGGAAAAGCCCCATCACATTTACTCGTTTTCCGAAGATTTATAAGGACATCCCAGCCATCAATAAATCAATGGAAACGCCCGACAAAGCTAATGCGATGTTTATGGCAGGAATTCCGCTAAATGTGAACGACAAAGACCCCGAATATGCGGCTTTGTATTTGGGCAATGAGATTTTGGGCGGAGGTTTTTTGAATTCAAGATTAGCCACTCGGATTCGTCAAAAAGAAGGAATTAGTTACGGTGTGGGCAGTTATATTTATGCCGATGAAATGGAGAAAAAAGGCTATATGGGCTTCTATGCTATTTATGCACCCGAAAATGTAGCATTGTTGGAGTCGGCTTTTAGAGAAGAAATTGCGAAGGTTTTGAAGGAAGGTTATACCGAAAAGGAAATCGAAGAAGCCAAGAAAGGTATTATCCAAAACGGTCAAGTAATGAGAGCTCAGGATGCTCAAATAATGGATAAATTATCAAATTATCAGCTTTTTGGACGTACTTTCAAGCATGACGAAGAGTTTGAAAACCGCATCAAGGCATTGACCAATAATGATATTTTGGCAGCCATGAAAAAATATGTTATTCCCGAAAAAATCTCAATCGTGAAAGCGGGAGACTACGAAGGTGCTGCTAAGAAAATGGCTGAGAAAAATAAAGGCAAAACAGGAGCAATAACGGGAGCTTCGCCTAAGAAGGAGTAAATCGGTTTTCGATGTTCGTGGTTCGATGTTTGGATAAAAAAACAGCCTTCACTTTTTGGTGGAGGCTGTTTTTGGTTTGTAATCTCACTGTCCGAAACTATAAATTTGTTTCACATTAGCCAAACCGTTTATTGTAGTTTGACAGCTTGCAAGGTCTTTACATAGAATTGAACCATCGCAATTATAGATTTCTGTGTTTGTTGTTGGTGCTTGTCCACAGATGCCAGAATTTATAATAAAAACTGTTTTAGAATTATAAGTCGCACTTTTTACAATCTGAATATGATTGCCTGGACATCCCAACATTCCAGCAATTTTAGAGAAAGCGGCTGTTTTATCCAATAGCCAAGGCAAATCATTCACTGCATTTTGAAATTTACAATCGTCAGCAATGATTTCTGTCTTTTTACAAGAACTTGCTGAAATACTTATCAGCAAGAAGATTTGGAGCATTAATCTGTTCATGGACTTACCACTTTTTAGAAAGACGTAATTATTGGATAAAAGGTTGGAATAGTTTTTTATAACATTTGTCAACAAAATAATCATTATTCAGTATTTCTTAATCTACTCCTCCAAAAAATCCAAATCTCTTCCATGCGTTTCAGGAATGGTAAGAATTGAATAAAAACCCAAGGCATAAACAATTATGCCTACAATGGCTCCTGCTTCAATGACACCTACTGTTGGTTTAAAAAATTTATAAATTATTGTCATAGGAATCACCGCACCACGCACCATATTTGGAATAGTGGTTGCGGCGGTAGCTCTGAGGTTTGTACCAAATTGCTCTGCTCCAATTGTTACAAACATTGCCCAATAGCCTTGTCCAAAACCAATAAATCCGCACAAAGTGTATAAAATAGTGGCACTTTTCACACCTGCAAATAGATAAATGAGGACAATTATGAAGGTAAATGCCATCATTGAACTTACAGCTTTTATTCGAGATTGCAGATAATGGCTCAAAGCACCGCTAAATAAATCCCCAAAAGCAATGCCTGTGTAGCCGCACATAATGGCAAAACCGGGGTCAATGATTTCCGCAATGCCGAATTTTTCGCCAAATTCGTTACTCAAAGTCATCAAAATCGCTATTCCAAACCACGTGGGCAAGCCCATGCCGATACATTTTAGATAAATCTTTAACCGCCGCATATCCGTAAAAAAGGAAAAGAAATTCCCTTTTTTAATCTGTTTATTTCCCTGCAAACCTTTGTACATTCCAGATTCAAAAACGCCAATGCGTAGCAATAAAAGGCAAATACCTAAGCCTCCGCCAATAAAAAAGGCATATCGCCAAGTAAATAGGCGGACTGTAAAGTAGGCAAAAACTGCCCCAAAAAGCCCGATTCCTGCGACTAATGAAGTGCCTAATGCTCGTAATTCTTTGGGTAAAACTTCGGAAACAAGTGTGATTCCTGCTCCCAATTCTCCTGCTAAACCAATGCCAGCAATGAAACGAAGGATTTTATACGTTTCGGTATCATGCACAAAACCACAGGCAATATTTGCCAAGGAATACGTAATAATTGAGCCAAAAAGTACAGATAAACGCCCTTTTTTATCGCCCAAAACGCCCCACAAAATGCCTCCAATCAATAGACCGCCCATTTGCCAATTCAAAATTTCTGTACCGATGGTTGAAATTTGTTCTTTGTTAAGCCCTAAATCTTTCAGACTCGGCACTCGCACAATTCCAAAAAGTAATAGGTCATAAATATCCACGAAATAGCCTAAGGCGGCTACAATAACGGGAATACTGAAAAGATGTTGGATAGTGGATTTGGGTTGCATATTTTTTTAAGTTAAAATAGTTGAAGAAGTTAAAGAGTTATACAGTTAAAGAGCCGAATTCTGAAACTTCTTTAACTGTTCAGCTTTATAACTTCTTTAACTCATAAAAGTATCTCGCATTTCATGTTTTACTATTTTCAGCGCTTCGTCAGTTGGGTTTACGTTTTTGTCCATGATTACTTCAAAAATACGTTTGGCAAGTTCCAAAGCGGGAGCATTGGGTGCTAAGTCTTTGGCAGATAAATTGATAAGAGCAACGATTTCGTTCATGGCATTTTTTACAACCGTCCACGCTTCATCGCTCATATATACCTGTTGCGACAGATTATGCGAAAATTCTTCTCTGATTTCCGAAAGCATCAATTGTTGAAATTCGGCTACGCTTCCCGTTCTTCCATTCAAACGAATTAATAAATTATTGGGCGAAATTCGCTCTAAAAATAAAGCCATGCGCTCATAAGCTTGTAAGCGAATGGGCAAAAGTGTTTTGATAGTTTCGGCTTTGATATCGAGTTCTTTTTGAACTAAATCTTTTTTAATAAACGAACTGACTGTCAAATACATAGCCCACAGCACTAAACCTGCGGGTAGGATAACTTTAATTAAATCGGTAATTAATTCCATTTTGTAAGGGATATTAAATTGGGCTATTGGCTTTCGGCTTTTGGCAATCAATTTTCAAAACTCGAATTTGCTATTCCCGAAAATCAATTAGCTTAGAAAGCCAAAAATAGTTAATTTTAGTGTTCAAAACTAAAATTTGAAAATTGACTTTTAATTATAAATGACGCTTCCCATCATTACGCCCATCAACATTACCGATAAAGCCAAAGCCGAAATCAACAAAGCCTTGACTATCAAAGGAATACCCGAAAATTACTACCTGCGGGTTGGTTTGCGTGGAGGAGCGTGTAGTGCCACTTATTTTATTGGTTTTGATAAAATAGAAGACCATGACGAACTCCACAAAATAGAAAATCTCCATACCAAAGTGCTGATTAAAAAGCCACATTTGATGTATTTGATGGGGGTAGAATTGGATTTTGAGGAAGAAGGAAATGGATATACTTTTAATAAAATATGAAAATAGCTGCTATTGACATCGGCTCTAACGCCGCCCGTATGCAAATCTCGAAAGTCTTGGAAAATGATGGAAAGATTAGTTTCAAAAAGGTCGAATACGTCCGTTTTGCCCTCCGTTTGGGTCATGACGTATTCAATGAAGGAGAAATTAGTCCAGAGTCTGAGGTCAGGATTTTCAAATTATTGAATGCTTACAAACTCCTCATGGATTTGCACGAGGTGAAGGATTATCTTATTTGTGCCACTTCAGCCATGCGTGAGGCTGGAAATTCGGCGGCGGTTATTACCCGAATTCATCAGATTTTGGATATGAAAATCCACATCATCGAAGGCACAAAGGAGGCTGAACTGATTAACGATGTGGTGGTTCAGGCTTTAGACGATGCCAATTATCTGCATATTGATGTGGGCGGAGGTTCGACTGAATTGAATTTATATGTAAACCGTGAGAAAATTGCTTCTCGGTCTTTCAAAATTGGTTCTGTTCGAACACTTGAAAACAAGGAAAAAGAGGGCGATTGGGAGAAAATGAAAAAGTGGATAGCGAGTAATATAGATGTAAAAAATGCTAATCTTACCGCCGTTGGGACAGGAGGGAATATTAGTAAATTATTTAATATTTCGCCCAACCACGAAGGTGAAACCTCTATGACTTATGATGAATTAAAGCGTTTGAAAGAGTATGTGGAGGGTTTTTCTTACGAAGAACGTATCAACAAACTCCGCCTCAATGCTGACCGTGCCGATGTTATCATTCCAGCTGCTCAAATCTATCTTTCAGCCATGAAATGGGCAGGAGCTACCACTATTTTAGTACCTGATTTGGGACTAAAAGATGGTATTATTAAGATGGTGTATGAGAGAGTTCAGAATCGGAAGAAGGGGGTGAATTAAGAATTATATTTTGCTAAAGCTTACATAAATATTATGCTAAAAACTCTCCTCAAAATCAATACCGACCGTGTTTTGTCAGTAACGGCTATGCTGATTGGCGTGGCAACTTTTTCGATTTATTTAGTACAAACTCGTTTGATTGTTGAACAACAACACGCCAATGTTTGGCCATGCGTGTTGATTGCTTATTCTGATAGTGGTGTAGATGATAAATTGAAGAGTGGTTTCAAAGTGTTTGCGACTAATAAAGGTATCGGACCTGCCATTGTCAAAAGAGTTGATATAATTTATAAAAACAAAAAATATGATACTTTCGGAGACCTCTTTGTCACGGTAAATCCTCAGAAAATGGGTTGGAGTAATAGTACATTAGAGGGCATTACGATGTCTCCATCCGAAACAATAAATCCTATTGAAATCCCCTTGTCTGAGGCTGGATACAGATTCCGTCAGCTAATGTATAGTGGAGAAGTAAGAGTGAAGATTTACTATCAATCCGTTTATAAAAAATGCTATATGAGCGAACGATTTGATGCCATTGAATTGCCTGATTGTAGTGAATTAGAAAGAAAAAATAAATCTAACCATGCCCCAAATTAACTTCCAAACCATAGACTGGACAACAGTTGAAAAAACCGAACATCAAGGCGAAACGGGCGTAGCCTATTGGCAAACCAAACAATTTGAGGGTTTGAGAGTCAGAATCGTTGAATATTCTCCCAATTATTTAGCCGACCATTGGTGCGAAAAAGGGCATATTGTGCAGTGTTTGGAAGGTGAATTTATCAGCGAACTGGCTAATGGTGAAGCATTTACGCTAACAAAAGGAATGACTTATATTGTGTCAGACGAATTGAGTTCGCATCGTTCCATTTCTGCCAATGGCGTTAAATTATTGATTATTGATGGTGATTTTTTGAAATTGACCATTTAAAAAAGCTCCTTTAATTCTAAATCCAATTCTCCTTCATTTTGGATACAAACTCCCCTCATTTGGATACTTTTTTCCCTCAAATATTACTGAAATTTGCATACTCAAAATAGAGTATTACAAATTTAAAATCAAGTATATGAAAAGTTTAAAAAAAATCGAATTGGGTAGTCAAGGGCTTATTGTGCCAGCCCAGGGTTTGGGGTGCATGGGTATGACCAAAATTGCGGGAATGGACATTTATGGACAAGCAGACGAAATAGAATCTATTGCTACTATTCATCGTTCTTTGGAATTGGGGGGCAATTTTTTGGATACAGCAGATTTGTATGGACCATTATTGAATGAAAGGTTGGTAGCAAAAGCTATAAAAGGCAATCGTGATAAATATATTATTGCTACCAAATTTGGGTATGAAATAGATGATAATGAGCAACTTACGTGGCAAATTAACGGGCGACCAGAATACGTTAAAAAGGCAGCAGAACGCTCTTTGAAAAACTTAGGCACGGATGTTATTGACCTTTATTACCTTCACCGACTCGACCCCAATACGCCCATTGAAGAAACCGTTGGGGCAATGGCAGATTTAGTAAAAGAAGGCAAAGTGAAATACATTGGGCTTTCGGAGGTATCTTCAGCAACCATCAGAAAAGCCCATGCTATCCACCCACTCACGGCGGTACAAACGGAATATTCTCTGTTTGAAAGAACCGTTGAAGAGTCGGGTATTTTGGCAACGCTCCATGAATTGGGGATTGGCTTTGTCGCTTACTCTCCTTTGGGAAGAGGCTTTATTTCGGGCGATATCAAAACGATTGATGATTTTCCAGAAAATGATTTCCGAAGAAGTATTCCAAGATTTCAGGGCGAAAATTTTGATAAAAACATTGAATTATTGAAAGCCATTACCTCTATTGCTGATTCAAAAGGCATTACTTCTTCACAATTAGCCATTGCTTGGGTATTATCAAAGAATGTTGTGGCTATTCCTGGTACCAAAAGAGTGAAATATATTGAGCAAAATATAGCGGCAACAGACATTGTTTTGAGTGTCAATGAAATTCAGCAATTAGAATCTATCGTGCCTTTGGGCGTTTCTACTGGCGACCGTTACGATGCCGCCAATATGGCTGGAATTGACCAATAATCAATAATTTATAGGGAAAGGTGTTCAAGCATCTTTCCCTATAAATTTGTTTGAAATTTTATTACAAAGCACATGAAAAAAGCCATCAATACTACTCATATCATCAATTCCATCTCTGAATGGCATCAGCTTTTATCATTTCCCAAGCCATATCATCCCTTGATTTGTTTTATCAATCACCACGATATAAAACAAATTCCTGCGGAATATTGTGGAAATGTGATGCTCAATTTCTATATCATTTCCATGAAAAAATGTTTCAAAGGAAAAATGAAATATGGCAAAAACTATTACGACTTTGACGAAGGTTCAATGAGTTTCATTTCACCTGGACAAGTCTTTGCGATAGATGACGATTCCATCCGTGACCTTTCGGGCTGGACGCTTATGATTCATCCAGATTTTATTAGAAATTATGCTTTGGGCAAGCAAATTAAAGAATACGGATTCTTTTCGTATAATGTCCATGAGGCTTTGCATCTTTCCGACAAAGAAGAAAATATGGTGGAGTCAATCGCCCAAAATATTCGGCAAGAATATCAATCAAATATTGATGCGTACAGTCAAGATGTTATGGTTTCTCAAATAGAATTATTACTCAATTATTGCAACCGATTCTATAACCGCCAGTTCATCACTCGCAAAATGGTAAACAATGATTTATTGGCAAAATTAGATGAGCTTTTGATTGAGTATTTCGATAATAAAAATGGCTTTCATACTGGACTCCCAACGGTACAGTATCTTTCGGAACAATTGAGTGTTTCTCCTAATTATTTGAGTGATATGCTCA
>JANPGQ010000218.1:0-18995 GCA_031423975.1 Cytophagales bacterium
TGCTTGCCAAGTTCAAAAGGTGTTTTGTTACCGTATCGGTTTTGCCTAAATATACTTGCAATTTCTGAGCAAAAGGCTTTAAACGGTCAATCGAGCTTGCTTTTTCGATAGTTTTTAAAATTTCTGCCACCAATAATTGCAATGATTTTCCGTTTTTGATGATGATTTTTCTACCCAATAAATCCAAGCCGTGAATACCCGTGGTGCCTTCGTGGATGGGGTGAATTCTGGCTTCACGGTAAAATTGTTCTACTGGAAAATCAGTAGTATAACCCGCACCACCCAAAATTTGGACGGCAGCGGAGGTCGTCAAACAACACATTTCCGAAGGGTACGATTTGGCGATCGGCGTGAGTAAATCTAACAATAAATGGTAGTGTTCTTGCTCTTCGCCTTCCGTTACCGAAGCCAAATCTGCGTACATCGAACATTGCGTTAAAAGTGCCAATGAACCCTCTACAACGGCTTTTTGGAACAATAACATCCGCTTCACATCGGCATGACGGATAATCTGAACTTGGGGTTTAGTAATATCTTTATCCGAAATTAATCGCCCTTGTGGACGCTCTTTTGCGTATTCGAGCGAAGCATAATAAGCGGCCGTTCCGATGGCAGTAGCATTCATTCCCACACCAATACGAGCCTCATTCATCATCTGGAACATATACGTCAAACCCTTGTGCGGCTCACCCACCAAATACCCAAAAGTATTATCATTCGAGCCAACCATCAAATGGGCAATTGGAGCCCCTTTATAACCCATTTTGTGATAAACGCCAGCGGTCAAAACGTCGTTGTTTTCGAGTGTTTGATGTTCGATGTTCGATGTTTGTTGCTCGGCTTTTTTTCCATTACTCCTATCTCCTGTCTCCTTTATTCTTTTTTGAGGAACAACAAAAAGTGAAATTCCCTTCGCTCCTGCTGGGCCGCCTTTAATTTTGGCAAGCATCAAATGGACTACATTATCACAGCCATCATGGTCGCCCGCTGAGATGTATATTTTTTGCACTTTTACTTTATAAACTCCTTCATTTTCAGTCGGTTCTGCGGAGGTAGAAATGTCCGAAAGTGAACTTCCAGCATCGGGTTCGGTGAGTGCCATTGTGCCTTGCCATTCGCCCGTGTACATCTTAGGCGTGAAAGTTTCCTTCAATTCCTGAGAACCAAAACTGCGAATCAAATTTGCCGCCCCCGAAGTCAAAAATGGAAAAACCGAGGAAGAATAATTGGCTGCCTGAAAAATAAAAGCCGCCGAACTCAATACCGTAGAAGGAATTTGCTGTCCGCCTTCATCATAAGAAAAACCCGCATTTATCCAACCGTCTTCCCCAAATTTTTTCAAAATCGGAAACATACCCTCGTGAATTTTGATTTTACCATCCACCAACTGCGGCTCTTTTCTATCCATCTCAGTCAAAAGCGGTTTCAGGAGTTTTTCGGAGATTTGTTCAGCCGAATCCAAGACCATATCAAACGTCTCACGGGCATGGTCTTGAAAATATGTATATTGAGTAAGCGATTGAGCATCAAGTACTTCGTGAAGTAAAAATTGAAGATTTCTTTTTGAATAAAATTGAGTTGCCATGTTTTTTAGTTGTGATTTGGTGAATTGTGATTTAGTGATTTTTGGGTATTTAATTATACACTAACTATTGACTAATCGATACCCTCTCAAAAACTCCTCAATACCCATTCGTTTCTTACCTTCCAGTTGTAATTCTTCAATCGCCAAAAGTCCATCAGCACATTGAAAATGGAGATATTTTTTACTATCGGTTGAAAATGAACCAATTAAAGCCCTCTCTTCGGCAGAGGGTTGAGTGAGGCTTTCCGTCTCCGTGGTCGGACTATGCGTCCCAGTGTTCTCCACCGACAACATTGAAGCCCGATAAATCCGACAATTTTTCTCATTCAACGTAGTCCAAGCCACAGGATAAGGCGAAAGTCCACGAATAAAATCATATACCTTTTTCACTGGCTGATTCCAATTAATTTCACAGGTTTCTTTAAAAATCTTCGGAGCGTGTTTAATTTCTCCCGTTTCGTCTTGTGGCTCTTGCGGATAATTACCTGTTTCAATAGCTTGAACCGTTTTCAAGACCAATTTTGCCCCTTTGTGCATGAGGCGTTCATATACATCACCCACATTATCCGTGAGTGAAATCGGCTCTTTTTCTTGAAAAATTATCGAACCCGTGTCAATATCTTGCCTCAAAAAGAAAGTGGTAACACCCGTTTCAGTTTCTCCATTTATAATAGCCCAATTGATGGGTGCCGCCCCACGATATTGTGGCAAAAGTGACCCATGCAGATTGAAAGTGCCAAATTTGGGCATTTGCCAAACAATTTCGGGCAACATTCTGAAAGCCACAACAATTTGTAAATCAGCTTGATAGCCTTTAAGTTCTTCCAAAAAATCTGGATTTTTCAACTTCTCAGGTTGTAAAATCGGAATATCAGGAGCATTTGCCAAAAGATATTCTTTCACGGCAGACATACCGATTTTTTGCCCACGACCGATGGGTTTATCTGGGGCAGTAATCACCGCCACAACATTATATTTATTTTGTACTAAAATGCGTAAACTCTCAACTGCAAAATCGGGAGTTCCCATGAAGATTATTCTCATTCTTTGTGAAAATGTGTTAAATATTAGGTCGTTTCCATAATACCACCAATATGGAAATCATAAAATTTACTTCAAAAATTTACTACGGACAAGGCTGTCCGTGTGACAGCTAAAATTTCTTTTTGAAATCGTAAAGCGTTTTTGTAACTTTGTCTTTTCAGAATTATAAAAATATGAAACGAACAATTAAAAAGACAACAAAAACTAAACTTTGATGTTTCTGCAAAGGTCATAAAAAATCTTGTAGAACGGTCAATAGCCGTTCTTTTTGTTTGCCCATAGTTTGAATTTGCTGGCTTGTGGTCAGTATTTTTTTTTATAATTAACCCAACGTAACAATAGAACATACTAAAAATAAGACCATGTCGAAAGTACAATATTATACCCAAGAAAAATTAGACGAATTGCGGGCAGAGTTGCAATATCTTAAATTGCAAGGTCGTTCGGATATGGCAAAACAGATTGCTGAGGCACGTGATAAGGGAGATTTGAGCGAAAATGCAGAATATGATGCCGCCAAAGATGCCCAAGGTTTATTGGAGTTGAAGATTATGAAGCTCAATGAAGTAGTGGCAAACGCCCGTGTAATGGACGAAACCAACATTGATATATCAAAGGTTTCAATTCTTTCAAAAGTGAAAATCAAGAATAAAAAGAACGGAATGGAAGTGGTTTACACCATTGTTTCGGAAGAAGAAGCGGATTTGAAAGCAGGGAAAATCTCCAATTCTTCACCCTTCGGAAAAGGTCTTTTTGGCAAATCAGTAGGAGATATAGCTCAAATTCAAGCTCCTGCGGGTTTAGTGGAGTTTGAGATTTTGGAGATTAGTAGATAATATATCGAAAATATTTTATTTCAAAAAGTACGCATCTAATGTGTACTTTTTTTATTTTTAGGGTAAATTAAACTACCTTACAAAAAAATACAGATAATCCTTACCATGAAAAAAATCCTCATCATCTTGGTTTCTTTTATTGCCCTTTTGGCGGTATCAGCCTTTGCTGTCCCCTTCTTTTTCAAGGATAAAATCCAAGCAAAAGTCAATCAGGAAATACAGAAAAAAATCAATGCTACGGTTTATTATAAGGATTTTGACTTGTCTTTGTTTAAGAATTTTCCTAAGCTAACACTCTCATTATCAGAGTTGGGGGTTGTCGGAAAACGCCCTTTTGCGGGTGATACGCTTATACAGGCGAAGGAATTTTCTGTTTCGGTAGATGTAAAATCCATTCTTTCGGGTGATAAAATTGAGGTTTATTCTATTGATATGGCATCTCCAAAAATATTGATAAAAACCTTGTACGATGGTTCTTCTAATTATGATATTTACCGCAAAGATTCCCTTCAAGTTCAGCAAGAAGAAAGCAATGCTAAGAGCAATTTTAAGGTAAATATCCAGTCGTGGAAAATGACTAATGGGCAAATTACCTATAGAGACTTTCAGAAAAATGCTTACGTTTCGCTCCAAAATATCACTCACGAAGGTTCGGGCGACATTAATTCGGATGTCTATGATTTAACGACAAAAACCGACATCGAAAACGCTAATATCGAATATGGAGGAACGAATTATTTGAGCGATAAAAAGGTTTCGGCAGCTATGAATATGAGCATTGACCAAGCCAATAAAAAATATACTTTTAAAGATAACGTGCTTACTATCAATGACTTTATCTTAAATTTCACAGGTTCTGTAGCTTTGCCAGATACTGCCAATACGATGATAGATTTGACTTATTCATCGCCCGAAAATTCATTTAAAAACCTTCTTTCCTTAGTACCAAATATTTATACTGATAAATTTAAGGACTTGAAAGCGGAAGGAAACGTGAAGTTTGATGGCATGGTTAAAGGAACTAAAAATTCAACTTCTTTTCCCACATACAATTTTAATTTATTGGTTTCGGATGCCATGTTTCAATACCCTGATTTGCCTACTGCCGTAACGGGAATTAATATTGATTTTAACGCAAAAAATACTACTAATGACCTTAATAACAGTATTTTAGATTTTAAGAAATTAGCTTTAAACTTTGGGAGAAATCCAGTAAATGGTAGGATTTTGATAGAAGGTTTAAAGAAATCTAAAATTGATGCCAACCTCGTAGCAAAATTAGATTTGCAACAAATCGCCCAAATATTTCCCATGAAAGGCTTGGAAATGAGAGGCTTATATGACCTTAATCTGAAAGCCAAAGGCACGTATGATTCGCTTACGAAACAGTTTCCACAAGTGAATGCCGTGATGAGTTTGGCGAATGGTTTTATCAAATCGGATAAATTTCCAGAACCTATCCAAAACATCAATGCCAAAGCTACTTTGTTGAATATGGACGGAGCTTTGGCTTCTACAAAATTGGATATTGCAGACCTTAGAATGATTTTGGAAAACGAGCCTTTTACCGCTAATGGAACAGTTCAAAACTTTGAAAATTACAATTGGGATATTAAGGCAAAAGGCAAAATTGACCTCACAAAAATTACCAAAATCTATCCTTTGAAAGACATGATTCTCAAAGGAATTATTGATGCCGATATTGAAACAAAAGGCGTGATGTCGGACGTGAAAGCCAAGCGTTATTCCAACCTTCCAACCAATGGAAAAGCCAAATTACAAGGCATAGAATTTACCTCAAAAGACTATCCACAAGGCATAAAAATTACTACTGCCGATATGACTTTTACCCCCCAAAGTATCAATGTTATCAATTCAAAAGGGTATTTGGGAACGAGTGATTTTGTGGCAAACGGCACATTCAGCAATTATATGGGTTACGTGTTGAACAATGAATCTTTGAAAGGGAAATTGAACCTGAAATCTCAAAAATTCAATGTGAATGAGTGGATGAAAAGTACGCCGACAGTTGCCAAAGAAGGACAGCCTGCCAGTAATCTTGAAGTAGTTGAAATCCCTAAAAATATTGATCTAATGATGGATTCTGAGATAGGAGAGGTGCAATACGACAAGATGAAAATGAATAATATTAAAGGTTCAGTAACGCTTGGAAATGGAGCAATCAAGATGCAAAATGTAGGATTTCAATCATTAGGAGGCAATTTTACTACCAGCGGAACTTATAATTCAGCGGATTTAGCTCACCCGAAATTTGACTTTGCCCTCAATTTAGAAAACGTAGAAATTGCCCAAGCTTATCAACATCTAAACATCGTAAAATACCTCATGCCCATTGCTCAATACCTCATTGGCGGAGCAAATTCCAAGTTTAAAATTGATGGAGAATTAGGGCAAGATATGATTCCAAAATTTAATACCTTAAACGGAGATGGTATCATGAAAATCTTAAATGGAGAGGTTTCTAATGACAATCCATTAGTACAGAAATTAATTGAAACAACTAAATTAATCAAACTGAAAGACACCAAATTAGATAACCTTTTAATGCAATTTGAAATCAAAGATGGTACGTTTGGCGTAAAACCTTTTGACATTAAATTTGACGATTATAAAATCACCGCATCGGGTAGGCACGGGCTTACGGGGTCAATGGATTATGCCCTTGTGTTGGACGTTCCCGCAGGAAAAACTGGGGAGGCCTTCAGTAATATTTTTCAGAAATGGACGGGCAAAGCATTGCAAGGAACAGACCGTGTAAAATTCGATATGGCTTTGGGTGGAACTGTGAAAAGTCCTATTTTTGGCTTTAAAGGAAGTAGCACTGCCAATTCTATCAAAGATGCGGTTGTGGCAGAAGCGAAATCGCAGGTTGATGCCGTAAAAGCCAAAGCCTTGGAAGAAGCAGACCGTTTGAAAAAAGAAGCCGAAACTAAAATTCAAGCCGAAAAAGATAAATTAATGAGCCAAGCCAACGCCAAAAAAGCCGAAGTTGAAGCAAAAATCCAGAAAGAAAAAGATGCCTTAGAAGCCAAAGCCAAAGCAACCGTAGATAGCATCAAAAAAGCCGCAAACGAAAGAGCCAAAAAGATTTTGGAACAACAAAAGAAGAGTGTTTTGGATGGGTTATTTAAGAAGAATAAACCTGTGCAATCAGATTCGACCAAGAATTTTAGAAAAGGGAATTGATTTTGGATTAAAATATTTATTTTTGGTAAAAATTACACGATATGACAACTGTAACAGCACTTTTTGAAGTATATAAAACCCTGCCTAAACGTTCAAGGAAGGTATTAAAAGAACTTATCGAAACAGAGGAATCTAAGTCGGTGTTGATGTCTGAGATTGAAGAAGGATTAAAACAAGTCAAACAAATTAGAGACGGTAAAATTAAACCTAAATCTATTAAAGAAGTTTTGCATGGCTAATCAAATAATCCCTACTCCCATCTTTGAATCAAAATATAAGAAATTCAAAAAGAAGTTTCCTTCTTTGGAAAACGAGTTAGCTACTTTATTTGAAGAATTAGAAGAAAATCCTAAACAAGGGCAATCACTCGGTGCAGGATTATACAAAATCCGTGTGGCTAACGAAGATAAAGGCAAAGGGAAAAGTGGTGGTTTTCGGGTCATTACATATCTCCTTGAAGAATCAGAAAATGGGATTGATATCTATGTTGTTACGATTTATGATAAATCAGAAGATAGCACTATTAAAAAACCCGCTTTGGTGAAAATGGTTAAACAATTTCTATCTTAGTATAAAAAACAATAAGAATATGCTAACAACAGTCCACAGTGGCATATGGACGTATCAAAGGCTTTCCGAAGAAACTCCTTCTGAATCACGATATGAAATCCGCAATTATCATTTAATAGATATGCCGTCTCCAAATACCAAACATCAAAGAATTATCGGTAAAGTTTACCGTTCATTATGTCAAATTTCAGCCAAATTAGGTGAAGTATTTGTTTCGCCTTTGGATGTTGTTTTTGATGAAGGTAATGTTTGCGAACCAGATGTGCTATTTATTTCAAACCAAAACAAAAATATTATTACCAAAAAGAACATCGTTGGAGTTCCAGATTTAATGGTTGAAGTTGTTTCAAAAGGTTCAGTAGTAAGAGATTACGTTGAGAAAAAGAACGATTATGAGAATTTTGGCGTCAAAGAATATTGGTTGATAGACCCTTTAAACGAAACAATCATCGTTCATTCTTTGGAGGATAAAAAATATAAAGTCTTTTCATCAGTTGAGGAACAAGGCATTGCTAAATCTAAACTTTTAGAGGGCTTTGAGTTGAGTTTTGAGGAAATGTTTGGAGAGGAATAATAACGAAAATACTATTGAATAATTACCAAAAATGAACCAACAACAAATAGACTCTCTAAAAGAAGCTCTAAAATTCTCGCCTGACAATTTTCACCTTCGCAGAATGTTGGCGGAAGCCCTCCAAAATCTTGCTCGCTACGAAGAAGCCATCGTTGAATTTAAGGAAACCCTCCGCATTTCTCCCAACGATAATTCGTTGAAAATCAATTTAGCGAATTGTTATTATCATCAACAAAATTTAGGCACGGCTCAATTTTTATTGGAAGAGATTTTAGACCAAGAATCTAATCCAGAAGCCCATGCGGTTTTGGCAAAAACTTTGCTAAAATTAGAAGATTTGAAACAATCTAAAAGGCATTATGACCAATCCGTAAAACTCAATAAAAATTTACAAGACCATGATTTTGAGGACATTCTGAATAAAAAAATCAGAGAATCAGGTCTGGCAATTGGTAATGTCGTTGCGGATGATGATTTGGATTCTTTACTGCCAGATGCTGATATTGAGAAATCAAAAATCGCTTTCAAAGATGTTGGCGGACTGGAAAATATCAAGGAAGAAATTGCTTTGAAAGTAATTCATCCTCTCAAAAACCCAGAAATTTACAAGGCTTTTGGTAAAAAAATAGGGGGTGGCATTCTCTTGTATGGTCCTCCTGGTTGTGGAAAAACCCTTTTGGCGAGAGCAACTGCGGGTGAAATCAACGCCAATTTTATTTCAATCGGTTTGACGGAGGTTTTGGATATGTGGGTAGGAAATTCTGAAAAAAATCTACACGAAATCTTCCAAAATGCTCGTAAAAATGCCCCCTGTGTTTTATTTTTTGATGAAGTTGATGCTCTCGGAGCAAGTCGTACAGATATGCGTCAGGCAACGGGAAGGTTCTTAATTAATCAATTTTTGGATGAAATGGATGGTGTAAAATACTCCAACGAAGGCATATTGATTTTGGGTGCAACTAACACTCCTTGGTATTTGGATACAGCTTTTCGTCGCCCTGGGCGTTTTGATAGAGTGATTTTTGTTTCTCCTCCCGACCGTGTGGCTCGTGAAGAAATATTAACCCTTCAATTAGCCGAAAAACCTACGGAAAGTATTGATATTCAGTCGATTGTAAAAATAACCGAAGAATATTCAGGGGCGGATTTAAAAGCCGTTGTGGATCTGGCAATTGAGGCAAAATTACCTGAATCACTAAAACAAGGCAAAATTATTCCTATCACAAATACTGATTTGAAAAATGCTGTAAATCGCCATCGTCCAACCACCAAAGAATGGTTTTCAACAGCCAAAAATTATGCCCTTTATTCTAATGAAAGTGGCTTGTATGATGATATTTTGAAGTATTTGAAACTAAAATAAACACCTCAACCCATGTACGAAATCGAAAAAGTTATCGAAAGAGGCGAACAACTCCGTAAACTCAATAGACCCAAAGAAGCCATTGCTGAATTACAAAAAGCTCTCATTGTAGAACCCGAAAATGAAGATGCTCTATCAGAAATTGTTTTGTGTTTTTTGGAATTGAAAGACTATAAAAACGCCGAAGAAAACGTCAATAAACTACTGACTATAATTCCTGACGAAGCCCATCCGCATTATTACAAAGCATTTATTCAATTACAAAAAGATAATTATGCCAAAGCCGAAGAGCATATTTTGGAAGCAATCAGCTTAAATCCTTACCAATCAGCCTTTTTTGGCTTATTATCAGGGATTTATATCGAAAGAACTGACTGGAAAAAGGCTCTTGAATATGCCAATCAAGGACTGGCAATCGACCCCGAAGATAGCACTTGTCTAAATTATCGAACAATGTGTTTGACTAAACTAGACCGACACGATGAGATTAATGATAGCATAGAGAATGCCCTCAAAAATAATCCTTATGATGCTTATACACACACAAACGTTGGGTGGACAAAACTCGAAGTTAATGATAACGAACAAGCAAAAATCCATTTTGCCGAAGCTTTACGAATTAATCCCAACTTTGAATATGCCCGTTTGGGAATAGTAGAAGCCATAAAAGCCAAAAATCCACTCTACCGCCTGTTTCTGAAATATCAGTTTTTCATGTCAAAATACAGTGCTTCGGGTCAGATGGCAATAATTGTAGGATTAGCCATTGGGAGAAGTTTTATAAGAAGTCTATCGGAAACATATCCCTTTTTACTGCCCATATTTTATTTCTTAGGATTCCTATTTTTTCTTACATGGGTAATGAAACCTTTCGGTGATATATTTTTACGCTTGGATAGCTACGGAAAGTTAGTTTTGTCGGAAAAAGAAAAACGTAGTTCTGAAATTGTTGGAGTAGGTGTTTTAGTGGGTATTGTTTCTGCAATATGCTATTTATCAACGGATTACGCTATGTGGTTTGCCAGTATGATAGTTGGTTTTGGAATTATTATTCCACTTTCTGATGCAGTTGAATATGATTATTTCGGAACGAAAAACTATCTCCCTGCTATTCTTACACTCTTCGTGATTGTCTGTGGAGCAATAAGTTTATTTAATATTTTTGTCCAAAACGTTGAATCTCAAATGATTGTATATTTTATATATGGAGTCGTGGCGTATATGTGGTTATTGAATTTAGGAATTATTAAACGGACGATTTGATTAATGATTACCTTCCAAACTATCCTCCAAAAATTCGGAGAAAAGGGCGAAAAGACTGGCTGGACTTACGCTGAAATTCCTGCCGATATTGCTCAAGAAATTAAGCCAAAAACCAAAGTTGGGTTTCGAGTAAAAGGCTCAATTGATTCCTTTCCGCTCAAATTAGTGGCATTAATTCCGATGGGTGACGGTGATTTTGTATTGCCCATCAACGCCATTATGCGCAAAGGAATTAGGAAAGAAGAAGGGGCAATGGTAACGTTAAACTTAGAAGAAGATACCGATGAATTGCCAAAGTCAGAAGAATTGATGATTTGCCTCGAAGACGAACCAAAAGCCTTGGAAGCCTTCTTGAAAATGCCCAAAAGTCATCAAAATTATTATGCAAAATGGATAGAATCTGCCAAGACGATTGAAACTAAAACTAAACGAATCTCCATGACCGTACACGGTTTGGCAATGGGAATGGACTATGGTGAAATGATGCGGTATTATCGGGATTTAGGGAAATAACCTAAAACATTCCCAACTGTTCATTACTCCCCAATTTTGCCGTATAATAATCATTTACGTCTTTATAATTATCGGGAAGGCTTTTTCTGGAACATGAAATGTTGAAATATGTAAAAATTTTTTCCAATTCCTCGGCGGCACGGTGTCCTGCTTGGTCATTATCTAAATAAAAAACCACGTTTACCCGCTGAAATAATTTTGCCCATTCCCGCTTAAAAATATTTGCCGTTCCCAAACTCACCGCCGTTTTTCCTTCCTGTACAAGCCGCATACAATCAAACGCCCCTTCCGTTACGTACACCGTCTCATTCATGCGAGTTTTCAATAGAGAATCTGCATTGAAAAGTGTGAGAGGCTGATTATTCAAAAAACAATAACGGTTTGTGCCTTCGGGTGGCTTGCCAATGACTCGCCCTTGCAAATACACAATCCGCCCAGCCCGATAATACGGAATAATGAGCGAATGGGAGTAAAAAATCAGATTATTTCGTTGATTATACAAACCCGACTCTTGTAAATCAAGGTATGAAAACCGTTGTTTCATATACCACGTAACCTCCGTATAATCCTTGATGGCAAAAACTCTGAAATCTTTAATGGTTTTTTCAGTAAAGCCACGATGCTTTAAATAATCAAAAGCAGTTTGTGATAATTCATTGGATTTTTGCTGTAAACAAAAGTCTCTGAAAGCCTCATAAATCTGTGAATGAATCTCTGCCGTAGGTTTTTCCTTGGCTTGAATCCGCCTAATTTCGGGTACATTCAAAGTATTTATCGTTGGCAAAGGTTTCTTTGCAGTAGCCTTATACTTCTGAAAACCAGATATATACGTAGAAGCCATCTCATTGATGGTTGTCTTGATGTCTAATTTTTTAATTTCGGAATAAAGTGTAATAGAATTGCCCGTTTTGGCACAACCGAAGCAATAAAAACTGTTGGTATGCGGATAAAGCACGAGCGAAGGCGTATCATCCTCGTGGAAGGGGCAAATCATGCGGTGGCGTTGTACTTCCAAGCCCAAATCTTCCGCTATTTGCAGAATGGAAAGTTGATTGAGTTCGTCAAGTACGTTCATGGGCTTTATTATTGAGAAATATTATGCAATATACGAAGAGGAAAGAAATTTATAAGGGATGATGCCAAACATGAAGAGAAGGTATGCCCTTTATAAAAAATTAGGGTAAACCCTATGTTGAGTTTACTAAAATACAGCAATCTTTATACGTTATTTTGTTTGCATCGCAAATGAGTAGTATTTCCCACAATAACGCTATAATTTTAGTAAAGAGTTGAACCTAAATCAAAAATACGCATGAAACATAAACTTTTCTATGCCCTTGCTGGTATATTTCTATCTATTTCTACTGCTTTTACTTTTACTGACGATGCTAATGACATTATCGAAAGAATTATTGCTCAACTCGAAAATTACCGCCAAAAATCTCCCCAAGAAAAGCTGTATTTGCATTTTGATAAGTCCTACTACGTGGCGGGTGAAACGATGTGGTTTAAAGGTTATCTTTTCGATGGTATCAGCCATGCCGTTGACTCCGTAAGCCGTGTCGTGTATGTAGATTTAATCAATGAAAGTACAGGCAAAACTATCATCAAGCGAATGTTGAAGTGCCTTGGTTCAACGCATGGGGATATTTCACTACCCGATACTCTTTCGGAAGGCGTATATCACATACGGGCATATACGAGTTACATGAGAAATTTTTCGGAAGAATTGTTTTTCCATCAAGACTTCAAAGTATGGCAAGGTTCAGCAAAAAATCAGGCTGATAATGCCAAAATTCAGTCATTTTCTGAAGTAGCTGACCTCCAATTTTTTCCCGAAGGAGGCAATTTAATTGAAGATATTGATTCTCGAGTAGGCTTAAAAGCTCTGAATGTAGCAGGGAAAAGTGTGGAGGTTGAAGGCTATATTTTAGATAATAAAAAAGATAGTGTAGTAGCGTTTCGGTCGGAACATAAAGGCATGGGAGTTTTCAACTTCAAGCCCGAAAGTAATCAAAACTATACCGCCATTATTCAAGATAATAACGGTAAAATTCGCTCATTTCCCTTCCCCACTGCCTTGAAAGTGGGTTTTACGATGGCGGTTGATAATATTAATTTACCAGATAAAATTAAAATTGTGATCAGCAATAGCTCCCCCAAAACCATTGATAAAGCCTCTGAAATGATAGTGGTAGTCCACCAACGAGGTGAACTTTGTTACATGGGAAAAATTAAAGATACGCAAAAATTTGTGCTCGTGTCTATTCCAAAAAAACAGATTTTGGATGATGGTATTATGCAAATAACCCTCCTTAATGCCCAAGGAGAAGCCCTTTGCGAGCGTTTGGTTTTCAGTAATCAGCACAAACAGCTCAATTTGAAGATAAAAACGGACAAAACCAGCTATAAAATTCGAGAGAAAGTAATCGTAGATTTGGAAGCAACGGATGCCGAAGGAAAACCCGTGGAGGGTAATTTTTCCGTTGCCGTAACGGATGCGAACCAAGCATTAGCCGAAGCCCATCCACAAAATTTATTGACTTATTTATTGCTGAGTTCGGATGTCAGTAATCTTCATCATGCGGATTATTATGCTTCACTCCGTGGTAATGTTGAAGAACCCGATTATTATTTTGACACCGTAAATGCTGAATCCGCAACCCGTCATTTGGATATGCTGATGATGACCCAAGGCTGGCGGAGGTTTGTTTGGAAGGACTTGATGGCAAAAAAACAAATATCCATGAATTATTCCGTAGAATCGGGCTTGGCGGTAACGGGAACAGCCCTTCGTCCCAACGGAAAAGCTATGAATAATGCTATGGTTACAATGATGCTGAAAGTGCCAAAATTTATGCCAAATTCTCAAATTGCCATGGTTGATTCAACGGGTAAATATGGTTTTTATAATTTAGACTTTTCCGATACTGCCAAAGTCTTTATTCAAGGGGTTAAGAAAAATGTATTGTCAAATTTCAATATTACCATTGACGGTTTAGAGCCAAGTCCAAGTGTCAGAGTCGTGAAAATTCCATTCAGTCCAATAGCATTTGATGCTAAAGATGTAGCCAATTTTTTGAAGCGAACTAATGAAAATTTAGCCTTCGAGAAAATGTTGAAACTGAATAATATAAAGCTATTGGACGAAGTTTCAGTAAAGGCTAAAAAAAATGAAGAAAACGATGTTCGAAGATTCTACGGGTCTGCCAGTACCAGCTTACAAGTAACGCCCGCTATCTGTGGAGGGTCTTCAAACGTATTCCAAATGCTTCAAAATCAATCACTTAATAATGTTCGGATATCGGGAAATGTGATAACTATTTTGGGGGCAAGCAATTTTGGAAGTACAGTTGATGCAATCAATCCTAATTCACCAGCAGCAGTAGCAGCACAAAATAACGCTGACCCTTACGGGACTAATGGTGGTCCGCTTTATTTGCTTAATGGCGTAATGATAACGGCAGAAATGGTACCTACTATACAGACTTGCGATATTGATAAAATTGATATTTTGAAACCAGGAGCAGAAAGTTCAGTTTTTGGAGCAAGGGGATATTTTGGGGTAGTATCTATTCTGACAAAAAATGGGGGAAAGATAGAATATTCCAAGATGGCAGCTTCTGATAATGCCGCCATCCAACAACGAACTGGCTATTATACTGCCCGAGAATTTTTTGCTCCTAAATACGATGTTGCCATTGCTGACCATGCTCATCCAGATTTTCGTTCAACGCTCCATTGGCAACCTAATGTAAGAACTAATAGTAACGGAAAAGCAACCTTAACTTATTGGAATACAGATGCCATAACAAATATTCATATCGTTGCACAAGGCGTTTCTGGACAGGGGCGTGTGGGTGTAGCGAAGATGGAGTATGTGGTGAAGTAATTTTAGGTGTTTGATTTTTGGGTTTTCATCGAACATAAAACCAAAACATAGAAACAAAAATGCCCTCTGAAATCAATTCAGAGGGCATTTTATTATTTACTCACATTTCTGAACGTAAACGAGTTATAAATATGCCTTTTAGCAAAACGAGTCAATGATGGAGCATTTACCAATTTTACGTAAGTATTTTTAGGTACGCCAAAATATTCATATACTACGTTTTCGGGGAAGATAATTTTAAGTTTTTCGTCCTTATAATCAAAATCTTCGATGGGAGCAGTTGCAATCAATTGACTGTATGCTTCCTGATTTGCCGCATGAGTTTCTGGAGCAATGCTTACCAATAAATCATAAGCTTCAATAATTACCTTACTTTTAATGGCTGCTTCCGCTTTTTTTTCCTCATCATTCCGAATTTTATCAGGATGCCATTCTTTAATTAAATTTCTGTATGTCGTTTTTAACTCTGCAAGTTCGGTTGTTTTGGTTGCTCCAAATAATGCTCTGTAAGATGCAATTTTTTTCATTTTTTAGTATAATTTTTAATCCTTCTTAATTTGTAATGTTATATATTCATTAATAGAAAACCCCACAATTTTTTGAATTTGTGGGGTTTTCTTTATTATTTAATCTGAAAGATTAGTTCATAAACTTCACTTTCAATTCGTTCAATTTTGTTTTTACAGAAGTATCAATCTGACGGTCGTTTACTTTCAAAACGTATCCACCAATTAAAGTAGTGTCGATTTTCTCTACCAATTCAACGGTACTTCCTGTAGCATCGGCAACAATCTTCTTGAATTCCGTTTTCTGAACTTCAGTCAAAGGCGTTGCAGTAGTAACAAATGCTTTCTGAATCCCTTTCATCAATTCGTATTGACGCAAATAATCTTCGGCAATATGAGGAAGCATTTCTTCACGGTTTTTCTTTGTGATAATTTCAAAGATTGACATGGAAGCAGCATCAACTTTACCCGTAAATATTTTTTGAAGAATCGTCAATTTATCAAAATGTGATACAATTGGACTTTTCAACAATAAATAAAAATCATGGTTATCATCGCAAACTTGGTTGAAGAGTTTCATGTCTTCATATACCTTGTCTTCGACGTTTTTTTCTTTCGCCAAATCTAATAACGACTTAGCATATCTGAATGCAACGGTTTGCTGAGACATCTTTTGTTATTAGTTTAACTTGGCATCTGCCAAAAGATTTGATACTAAAGTTTCTTGGGCTGAACGGTCTGACAATTGATTTCTCAAAACTTTCTCCGCAATTTCCAAAGACAAAGTAGCGGCTTCTTTTCTCAAAGAGGCAACGGCATTGGCTTTTTCTTGGTTGAAAGCGGCACGAGCTTTCTCAATTTCGTCAGCACTTGCTTTTTGTGCATCGGCTTTAGCTTGAGCAATCATGGCATCACCAGCATCTTTGGCTTCTTTCAAAACTCTATCACGTTCTGCACGAGCATCAGCGATAAGTTTTTCATTACCCGATTTCAACTCAATCATTTCCTGACGAGTTTTTGCTGCCATCGAAAGAGCATCTTCAATTGATTGTTCACGCTCTTGCAAAGCTCCCATAATGGGTTTCCAAGCAAATTTTGTTAAAAGGAAAAATAGCAATCCGAAAATTACAGCTTGCCAAACGATTAGACCAAGGGCTGGTTCTAAAATAGAAACTAACATGGTTTTGTTATTTTTATTAGCAATGAATTTTGAGTAATTAACAATGATTAAATATCAAACGCTAACACTAAGTTCAAGCTAAATATTTGAAAATTTTAATTCCAAAAATATTTTAAGAATTCAAATAATAAGAAATCTCAAAATTAAAATTCAGCATACCTGCCTAATGCCTTGGTATGCTGAATTTAAGATTTTTACTTATCAATAAACGTATTTTAAAAGCTATTAGGCAAAACTATTTTCTGACTGATAACGAATAATTATTTACTGATAAAGAGTTGATAATTACGCTTTTGTAGTTACCAACAAACAGATTACTGCTGCAAAAAGAGCAACAGCTTCAACGAAGGCTGCAACGATCAACATAGCACCTTGGATTTTTCCTGATGCTTCTGGCTGACGAGCGATAGCTTCCATAGCAGAACCACCGATTTTACCAATACCAACACCAGCACCAATTGCTGCTAAACCAGCACCCATACCTGCAAGACCTAATGCTTGTGAAACTTCTAATAACATTGACATGATTGTAATTGTTTATATTAATTAATTTGAAAATACTACGAAAATCTTAATGATGTCCTTCTTCGACTGCTGCTCCAATATAAGTTGAAGTCAATACAGTGAAGATATAGGCTTGTAAAAATGCTACCAAAATCTCAATTAAGTTCATGAATATTGAGAAAGGTACGGCAACGAACGCTACACCGATACTTTTGAAGATAAAAATCAAAGCAATCAAACTCAAAAGGATTAAGTGACCCGCTGTAATGTTTGCAAAAAGACGAATCATTAAGGAGATTGGTTTCATGAAAACTCCGATGATTTCTACTGGAGTCAATAAAACTAATAACCATTTCGGTACGCCTGGCATAGCAAAGATGTGTCCCCAATAAGTGCTTCTACCGTTTACGTTTGTTACCACAAATGCAATTACTGCTAATACCAAAGTGATAGCGATATTACCCGTTACGTTGGCACTACCTGGCAAAAGTCCAAGCATATTGTTGAACAAAATAAAGAAAAATACCGTCAATAAATAAGGTAGGAAACGCTTATAATGCTTTTCGCCAATGTTTTCCTTGGCTACTTCATCACGGATAAATACAATAATGGGTTCAAAAGCCGATTGTAAACCTTTGGGAGCTTTGCCTGGGCGTTCTTTATAAGATTTTGCTACTGTAAAAAATATTACTAACAATAAAATTACACTAATTAACAAAGAAGCTACGTTTTTGGTGATTGATAAATCTAATACAAAAGAACCATCTTCTGCTACAATTTTACCTTCTTCCAATTTTAAACCTTCGTAAGCAACTTCTTCATGGTGTTCATTTTTGAAATTACTTGAAGAGAATACTTTCAATCCACCTTGGTTATATACAATACAAGGCAATGGAATAGAATAATGCGTATGTCCATTGGTAGCAAAGTGCCATTCGTGTTCATCCGCAATGTGTTCCATCATCATTTTGCCAGGATTAAATGCCTCGGCTTCTTCTCCATGAGCGTCTTCTTCACCAGTGTGGGCTTCAATAACGGCACTGGTTGAAGTTGAGTCAGCAACTTTTTCTTGAGCAAAAAGAGTGCTTGAAATAAAAAATAAAAAAGCAAAAATATTTGAATAATACACTTTCTTGTTCACGGCTTCCTTGTAGTATTTGGTTGATTATTAAATCTTACTTTAAATTGGTTTTGTTTCATTTAGTTGATTATCAAGGCTTTACAAAAGATTGCATTTGATAACTTACGAAAAGTGTCGCAATTTACGATACAAATCGAATATTTCAAAACCTGTGTAACATAAATAGAGTACAAAAAAGTTAATTATGAAAAGATATGGGTTTTGTACGCCTAAATACACGTATGTCCCGATGAAAATTAAACTCAAAATCAGGCGTGCTGTAACGCTCCCCAAATAGAATTGAACGAAGTTTTCACGGTTTTTGGCAAAGCCCAAATTTAGCATAATATGATTGAGATAGGATACGGCAAAAAAGAAGGCTAAAATCACCCATTTCTGGGAGTGAAGATATTGGGATAATCCTATTTGGGGAAATATATACATCAATAATCCGAGGATGATTGTGAGGATGATAATTCTGAGCATTTTTACTACAAAGTTAAAGAGTTTTAAAGTTAAAAAGTTAAAGTAGTTGAATAGTTAATAAATCAACTGTTCGACTACTTTAACTTTTCTAAATTACTTTACCCCATATTCCGCCTTCCCGACGCCCACTCGCCCTTGTGTAGATACACCCTCGGCAATGATATGAATTTTGGCGTTAGCATCTGTGTTCCAATACGTTAGAGTTGCTTTTCCTGTAGCATCAGTTCTTACGTTGGGCTGCCAATGAAGTGTAGAACGAAAATCGGGACGAACATGGTCTGGAATGGCAACGTCGTATTTAGGAGCAAAAAATTCACGAGCTATATAATATCCTACTCTTTTTTGAATACTC